>NZ_CDRRUH010000044.1:0-26479 GCF_977045365.1 Fusicatenibacter sp. | reverse complement strand
GAACTGAAAAATCAGTAAAAAGTAACAAAAAAATCCGAACAAACGGAGAAATTACAGAAGTTTAGACTTTTTTTTCTGGACAAAGTACGGTATAATACAGACAGGACGTTGATTATCCTTTCGCGTTTCATAGGATCGTGACAAAAAGGAAGGAATTACAGAAAAACAAAGATGCGATAATCAGCATGAAATTACAGGAGGATTCTTTTCATGAAAAATATTTTGTTCGTGGCTTCAGAGTGTGTACCGTTCATCAAAACAGGCGGTCTGGCGGATGTAGCAGGTTCTCTGCCGAAATACTTCCCGAAAGAGTATTTTGATGTGCGCGTGGTGATTCCAAAATACGCAGGAATCAAAGAGCAGTTTAAAAATCAGATGCAGTATGTGACAAACTTCTACATGGATCTGAACTGGAGACAGCAGTATGTCGGCATTTTCGAGATGGAATATGAAGGCATCAAATTCTACTTTATCGACAATGAGGAGCATTTCGGAGGAAGCACTCCATATGCGGGCATGCCATGGGATCTGGAAAAATTTGCTTACTTCAGCAAAGCAGCGCTTTCCATTTTACCGACCATCGGCTTCCGCCCGGACCTCATCCACTGCCACGACTGGCAGACCGGTCTCGTTCCGGTTTACCTGCACGAGCGTTTCCAGGCAGATGAATTCTATCGGGGAATCAAAACCGTCATGACGATCCACAACCTGAAATTCCAGGGCATCTGGGACCGCAAGACGATTCAGAGCATTACCGGCCTTTCCGACTACTACTTCACACCGGATAAGCTGGAGTTCAAACACGATGCAAGCTACTTGAAGGGCGGTCTGGTTTACGCAGATGCGATCACCACCGTCAGCAATACATACGCGCAGGAGATTCAGACCCCGTTCTATGGCGAAGGACTCGACGGTCTGATGTGTGCAAGAGCAAACGATCTGCGCGGTATTGTAAACGGACTCGACTACAATGAGTGGAACCCGGAGACAGACGCTCAGATTGCAAAGAATTTCAATGCAAAGAACTTCCGTAAAGAGAAAGTGAAAAATAAACTGGCACTGCAGGAGGAGTTAGGACTCGAGGTCAATCCGAAGACGATGATGATCGGTATCGTATCCCGTCTGACCGATCAGAAGGGCTTCGACCTCATCAGCTATATGATGGATGAGATGTGCCAGGATGCCGTACAGTTTGTGATCCTTGGAACCGGCGAGGAGCGCTACGAGAACATGTTCCGCCACTTCGCATGGAAATACGACAAGAAGGTTTCTGCAAACATCTACTATTCCGATGCAATGTCACACAAGATCTATGCATCCTGCGATGCCTTCCTGATGCCGTCCCTGTTTGAGCCATGCGGACTCTCACAGCTCATGAGTCTCCGCTACGGAACCCTTCCGATCGTCCGCGAGACCGGCGGCCTCAAAGACACCGTAGAGCCGTACAATGAGTACGAGGGAACAGGAACTGGATTCAGCTTCACAAACTACAATGCGCATGAGATGATGGGTACCGTGCGGTACGCAGAGCGCATCTATTACGACAAAAAACGCGAGTGGAACAAGATGATCGACCGCGCAATGGCACAGGATTTCTCCTGGGCGAATTCCGCAAAACAGTACGAGGAAATGTACAACTGGCTGATCGGATAAGCTGGTCTGCATTCTGAAAAATAAGAAAAAAATCCCGAAATGGCAGAAGAGGAAAGAAAAGCCGTTTCGGGATTTTTTTGCAGTATTTTTGGGTTGCGGCAGGAGAGTGGAATATGCTACACTTGTGCATAAGGATATATTCGAAGCAGCTCCGGTGCAGAGGATTTGGGGGCTGAAAAAAGACACAGGAAAAAAAGAAAAACAGTTGACAACAAAGCAGATTTGTAATAGTATGAATACAGAAGCGAACGGACGTTCGTATAGTAAGGAGAAAATTCAGTATGGGAAATAATAACGAAGATAAACTGCGCGCACTCGATGCCGCACTTGGACAGATTGAAAAACAGTACGGAAAAGGAGCTGTCATGAAGCTCGGGGATTCCGCAGCCAACATGAACGTGGAAACCATCCCGACCGGTTCATTAAGCCTGGATATCGCACTCGGTCTTGGCGGTGTGCCGAAGGGACGAATCATCGAGGTATATGGACCGGAGTCTTCCGGTAAAACAACCGTAGCGCTCCACATGGTAGCCGAAGTACAGAAACGCGGCGGAATCGCCGGCTTCATCGATGCAGAGCATGCGCTCGATCCGGCCTATGCCAAAAACATCGGTGTTGATATTGAAAACCTCTACATCTCACAGCCGGACAACGGCGAGCAGGCACTTGAGATCACCGAGACGATGGTTCGTTCCGGTGCGGTAGACATCATCATCGTGGACTCTGTTGCAGCCCTCGTTCCAAAAGCCGAGATCGACGGCGACATGGGAGATTCCCACGTCGGACTGCAGGCGCGTCTGATGTCTCAGGCACTTCGGAAACTGACTGCAGCGATCAGCAAATCCAATTGTATTGTTATCTTTATCAACCAGCTGCGTGAAAAAGTCGGTGTCATGTTCGGAAATCCGGAGACCACAACCGGCGGCCGTGCACTGAAATTCTATTCTTCCATCCGTCTCGATGTCAGAAGAATCGAAGCCTTAAAGCAGGGCGGAGAGATGGTCGGAAACCGTACCAGAATCAAAGTCGTGAAAAACAAAGTGGCGCCGCCGTTCCGCGAGGCAGAATTTGATATCATGTTCGGAAAAGGAATCTCCAAAGAAGGAGACGTTCTGGATCTGGCAGCTTCCGTCGGCATCGTACAGAAGAGCGGCGCATGGTTCGCATACGGCGGCGACAAGATCGGCCAGGGACGCGAAAATGCGAAAGCATACCTGCGCGAGCATCCGGAAATCATGGATGAGATCGAGCACAAAGTGCGCGTGGCTTACGGCCTGATCAAGGAAGAAGCGCCGGAAGGCACAGAAGAAACAGCAGCAGTTCCGGAAACCGAAGGAGACGACGAATAAATGTTTGTGACAGAGATTCGTCCTCTGAATAAAAAGAAATCACGGATCCTCTTCGATGACGGAGAGGATCTGGTTCTTTATAACGGGGAAATCCGCGCTTCCCGCATCAGAGAGCAGGAGGAGCTGCCCGACGAGGTTTACGAAAAGCTCGCGGGGGAAGTGCTGACGAAACGGGCGAAGCACCGCGCGATGTATCTGCTGCTCGGACAGATGCGGACGAAAAAAGAGCTGGAAGATAAGTTACGAAAAGACGGCTATCCCGAGAGAGCCATTGAAGAGGCTGTCTCGTACGTGGAGAGCTTTCACTATATCGACGACCGCGCATACGTGGAGCAGTATCTTGCGGGCAGCGGTGCGAAAAAAGGGAAAAAGGCAGTCTTCTATGCACTGGCACAGAAAGGCGTGGACCGGGAACTGGTGGAATCCGTCCTGGAAGAGCAGGAGGATGCCCGCGATGAGTATGAACTTGCAAAAAGTGCCGCCTTTGCAAAGCTCGGTACGCCGCACCGGCTGGATGAAAAAGAGTACCGCCGTGCCGCCGGTTTTCTGATGCGGAAAGGATTCGGCAGTTCCGAAATCCGTCGGGCACTGGAAGAATACCAGGATTCCGCTGACGAAGAATTCTGAATATTCCCGGCGATTCCGCCACGTGCCGCGAAATTATGTGCAATAAAATACATGAATATTTTTAAAACATTGACAAATTTGTGAAAACAGTATAAAATTGTAGTGTTGTAAATGTGCAATGAAAACTAAATAAGGAGGTGCTCCGGTAATGGGTACAGGTATTACAATTCTGCTGGTATTCATTGCTGTAGTAGTCACGCTGCTTATTGCGGTTCCTGTTACCAGGAAAATTGCTGTGGACAATAAAATCAAGCAGGATGCTGAGAAGATTGGCACAGCGGAAGAAAAGGCGAGAAACATCATAGATGAAGCACTGAAAACTGCCGAAACTAAGAAACGGGAAGCCCTGCTGGAGGCGAAGGAGGAGTCTCTTCGTACGAAGAATGAAGTAGAAAAAGAGACCCGAGAGCGCAGAGCGGAACTGCAGAAATATGAGAAGCGCGTTTTATCCAAAGAAGAATCTGTGGACAAAAAAGCGGACGTATTGGAGCGTCGTGAAAACGAAATTGCAGCAAAAGAGGCAAGCGTCAGAAAGAAAGAAAAGGAAGTAGACGGTCTACACGAAAAAGGAGTACAGGAACTGGAAAGAATTTCCGGTTTTACCTCCGAGGAAGCAAAAGAGTATCTGTTAAAATCTGTGGAAGACGAAGTAAAAATCGACACAGCAAAGCTCTACAAAGAGCTGGAGAGCAGAGCAAAAGAGGAAGCAGGCCGTAAGGCAAAAGAGTATGTGGTAACAGCTATTCAGAAATGTGCTGTCGATCACGTATCTGAGAGTACCATCTCCGTGGTACAGCTTCCGAGCGATGAAATGAAAGGCCGCATCATCGGCCGTGAAGGACGAAACATCCGTACACTCGAAACCATGACAGGCGTTGACCTGATCATCGATGATACACCGGAAGCAGTCGTTCTTTCCTCATTCGATCCGATCCGCCGTGAGGTGGCAAGAATTGCTCTGGAAAAACTGATCGTAGACGGAAGAATCCATCCGGCCCGCATCGAAGAGATGGTAGAAAAGGCCCGCAAAGAAGTAGAACAGAATATCCGCGAGGAAGGCGAGGCAGCCGCACTGGAAGTCGGTGTACACGGACTTCATCCGGAGCTGATCCGTCTCCTTGGAAGAATGAAATTCCGTTCCAGCTACGGACAGAATGCATTAAAGCATTCGATCGAGGTAGCACAGCTTTCCGGTCTCCTCGCAGGAGAGGTAGGATGCGATGTCCGCATGGCAAAACGTGCCGGACTGCTTCATGATATCGGCAAATCCATCGACCATGAGGTAGAAGGATCTCACATCCAGATCGGTGCAGATCTCTGCAAAAAGTACAAAGAATCTCAGATTGTGATCAACACAGTAGAATCACATCACGGGGATGTAGAGCCCCAGTCTCTGATTGCATGTATCGTTCAGGCGGCGGATGCAATTTCCGCAGCAAGACCGGGTGCAAGAAGAGAAACACTCGAAACATATACCAACAGATTAAAACAGTTGGAAGACATCACGAATTCGTTCAAGGGTGTCGAAAAATCTTTTGCTATTCAGGCTGGTAGAGAAGTCCGCATCATGGTTGTTCCTGAGCAGGTATCCGATTCTGAAATGGTACTGCTCGCAAGGGATATCTCGAAACAGATCGAAGCTGAACTGGAATACCCGGGACAGATCAAGGTCAATGTTATCCGCGAGAGCCGTGTAACGGATTACGCGAAATAAAAGACTTTCTACGAAACAATTTAATAACGAAATCAAAAAGAGGCTGTGGACATGAGAAATCGTGTTCCACAGCCTTTTCAGTATGTATCAGTTTTGAAAAAGATCCGCTAATAAAGGAGGATCTCTATACGTGGCGTATGCGGTTCGAGCGCATTTTCTGCGGCGTGGAGCCGTATAGCTTTTTGAAAGTCCGCATGAAGATTTTGTAATTGGACAGTCCGTTTTTCTCCATCAGCACCGTGATCGTTTCGTCCGAATTTTGTAAATCTTCGTACAGATGCATGGTACGCACATCGTTCAGATATTCGAGAAAAGTCTGCCCGGTATACTTTTTAAAGAGACGGCAGAAATACTCCTTCGAGAGCGCCAGGGAATCCGCGGCTGTTTCGAGGCTTAACGGTTCCGGGTAATGCACTTTCACCCAGTTCATAACGTGTGTCACGCGCTGCAGATCGCGCTGTGAACCCGTGAGGGATGCCGAAGGGATCTGGTGGGAATACGACCGGCAGAGATGGTACAGAAATTCGTACAGTCGTGAGGTAAAGAGAAGCTGGTATGAATCGGAAGGATTCTGCCGGATCTCGTTCATCTCCGAGAGCAGTGCGCGGAGCGGAGCCGACTGTTCCGAGCAGGGAATGATCGTGTCGAAACGCATCGTATCAAAGTCCGGCAGATACTGGCGCATCTGGCTTGCGGAAATCTGCAGCAGAAGATATGTACAGGTGTTGGAGCGCGTCATATGGAGGTCGCCGGAGTTGATGATAATCAGATCGCCCTCGTTTAACTGATACTCCGTTGCCTGGACAATCGCAGAAAACTGTCCCCTGATCAGATAGAGAATTTCCACATATTCGTGCCAGTGCGCCGGAAAAACAAAAGCGGGCGCATCCTGCAGCTCAAAACGGACGTGCAGCAGATCGGTTTCGTGTATTGTTTCGTAAAAGCAGGATTCCATAAGTACCTCCAAGATGTGATAGAAATATACGTCAATTATAATCAAAAAAGATAAGAATATTGTACCAGAAATTGGGCGAAATATCAATATCAACCAGAGAAAGGACAAGAAAGGAACTAGAAATTACACGAAAAAGGGAAGATAATGGAGACATTAGCACGAAACAGAGTTTGGGAGGAACAAAGACATGAAAGCAAAGGTAAGAACCTTTAACGGAACTACATCTCCGGAAGTAACCCAGCGTGAAACAGATCACCGCAAACTTGCCCGCGAGGCAGCAGCAGAGGGATTCGTTCTTCTGGAAAACAAAGATCATTTCCTGCCGCTGGCAAAGGGCAGCAAGGTAGGTCTTTACGGAGCAGGTGCGATCCGCACCATCAAAGGAGGCACCGGGTCCGGCGATGTCAATGAGCGTGACAGCGTCAATATTTTCCAGGGCATGAAAAATGCAGGCTACGACGTAACAAGCAGTGAATGGCTGGAGGATTACGATAAACTCTACGTACAGGCAAGACTGGACTGGAAAAATGAGATTTTCACAAAATTGAACGGAGACGACACAAAATTCTTTGATGCTTACTCTGCAACCCCGTTCTTTATGCCATCCGGAAACCCGATCGATGAAGAGAAAGCAGCAGCCGACGGTGCAGACACCGCATTCTTCGTTCTGGCACGTATCGCAGGAGAGAACAAAGACCGTTTTGATACGGAGGGTGACTACTTCATCTCCAAAGAAGAGAAAGCTATTCTGGCACAGGTTTCCAGATGCTATAAAAACGTTGTTCTTGTTATCAACACCGGCGGCCTGATGGATCTGGCATTCGTAGAAGAATTTGACAATATCCGCTCTATTTTACAGTACGTACAGGCAGGCCAGGAAGGCGGAAATGCATTTGCTGATGTTGTAAGCGGCGATGTAACCCCATCCGGAAAAATGGCAGATACCTGGGCAAAAGATTACTATGATTATCCGGGTGCAGAGGTTTACAGCTACAAGAGCGGCGACCTCATGAAAGAAAAATACGAAGAGGGTATCTTCGTTGGATACCGTTACTTCGATACCTTTGAAGTACCAGTCCGTTACTCCTTCGGTTATGGTATGTCCTACACCGATTTCGAGATCAGAACCGATGACATCAAAGTAAGCGGCCGCGGCATGATGAATCCGAAAGTAAGCGTGACTGTTACCGTCACCAACACCGGCGATACTTATGCAGGAAAAGAAGTTGTACAGATCTACGCTTCCTGCCCGCAGGGCAGACTGGTGAAAGAGTTCCGCCGTCTGGCAGGCTTTGGAAAAACAAAACTGCTGGCTCCGAAGGAATCCCAGACGATGACCATCACCTTCCCGCTGTATCAGCTGACTTCCTATGAGGAGGAAAGCGCATCCTGGATTCTGGAGCCGGGCATGTACGGTATCTGGGTTGGAAACGATCTGAATACTTCCGTTCTCTCCGGCGCTCTGGAACTGGATGAGAAGGCAGTTATGACAGCATGCGAGAATATCTGCCCGCTGAAAGAGGAATTAAACGAGATTTCCCCTGATGCAGAAAAAGTACAGGCAAGAGAAGCTGCATGGCAGAACGAAGTAAGAGAAAAGAGAATGAGCGTGATCGAGCTCAAAGCATCTGAGATCCCGACCGAGAAAGTAGATTACCAGCCGGTACCGGAAGAGCTTCCCGGAAAAGCGGGAAAGATTGTGGAATCACTTTCTGTGGATCAGCTGGCACTCCTTGCAACCGGTGATCCGGGAAGAGCACAGGGCAATGCGCTTGGCTCCGCAGGAATTTCTGTTCCGGGTGCGGCAGCAGAAACATCCCCATGCGCTTCGGAGGAGCCGTGGAATGTAACCACAATTGCTCTGGTCGACGGACCTGCAGGCCTTCGTTTGAAGAGAGAATACCAGGTAGACAACGGCGAGATCGTAGCGAGCGATTTCCTGGCTGCCCTGGAGGGCGGTTTCTTCAGTGAGTCGCAGGAAAAACGCGGAACAACCTATTATCAGTTCTGTACCGCAATCCCGGTCGGAACACTTCTGGCACAGAGCTGGGATGTAGAACTGATCAAGAGAGTCGGCGAGATGATCGGCCATGAGATGGAGCTGTTCAACGTAACACTGTGGCTG
The DNA here is from genome assembly GCF_977045365.1 of Fusicatenibacter sp. Lineage (NCBI taxonomy): Bacteria > Bacillati > Bacillota > Clostridia > Lachnospirales > Lachnospiraceae > Fusicatenibacter > Fusicatenibacter sp. The sequence continues at coordinate 18,056 of NZ_CDRRUH010000044.1, read as the reverse complement.
GCACCTGGCATGAACATCCACAGAAATCCGCTCTGCGGAAGAAACTTCGAGTATTATTCCGAGGATCCGCTGCTGGCCGGCATGATGGCAGGCGCAATGACACTTGGTGTACAGAAAGTACCGGGCTGCGGAACCACGATCAAACACTTCGCATGCAACAACCAGGAGGACAACCGTATGGGTTCCGATTCCATCCTGTCCGAGCGTGCGCTGCGTGAGATCTATCTGAAAGGCTTCGAGATCGCAGTCAAAGATGCACAGCCGATGTCCATCATGACATCCTACAACCTGATCAACGGCGTACACGCTGCAAACTGCTACGATACCTGCACCAAAGCAGCAAGAGACGAGTGGGGATTCGCAGGTGCGATCATGACCGACTGGACCACCACAAATGTACAGATTCAGGGCGAGTGCACCGCAGCAGGCTGCATGAGAGCCGGAAACGACATGGTAATGCCAGGTCTGCCGGAGGATCATGAGAATATTAAGAAAGAGCTTGCCGACGGAACACTGACCATGGCAGAGCTGAAACGCTGCATCTACAACACAGTAAACATTATCCTGCAGTCCAACATGTACGAGGGTGCTGTGAGCTACCTTGACCAGTTTGATGATCTGGATACCTACCTTACTGTAAAATAAAAAATAAGCAAAAAAGCATGATGTGATACAAACATCTTATGGGGAAATACAAATATCAGGGTTTGAAATTGACAGAATTTCCGGTGCGTGAGACATTGGGGGGATCCTGAAAAACAAAAAGAAGTGCCATTCGCGGATGGGGGTCCGCGGATCCGGCACTTCTTTTTACGTGGAGGCCTTCACACATATCATCCGGGGGCCTCGCATACACTGACAGTAAGGCAGAAAAAGAGGGGGCGGAAGAAACGAATGGGAGAACGAGACGAGAACGCATATATCCGCTTTTTTGCCCTCTGGTTTGCGGCCGGCATGGCCATTGGTGTCCTGCTTCTGCTTGCGGCATCCCGCACGGGAATGAAAGAGGGGAATACCGTCCGCCTTTTCCAGGCGGAAGCGTTTCTTGGAAGAAAGACATCCGCAAAGGCCTGCTTTTCCTATCTTCTGAAGGTACGGCTGGCGCCGGCAGCGGCGGGGCTTCTCTTTGGCCTTACCGCGCTCGGTGCATATTTTTCTGCGGCTGCCGTATTGGCGTACGGCTTTCTGTGCGGCGTTTTTCTTTCGGCCGCCTATCTGCAGAACGGCATCGCAGGCCTTCTGTTCTTTTTCCTCGCCCTCTTTCCGCAGATCTTTCTCTACCTTGCCGCACTGTTTCTGATGGCGGCCGCATGCAGCCAGATGACAGAGACGAATCACCTGGCCGGAGGCATGCAGAAAAAAGAGTATTTCCGCTTCGGTGTCCGTTACTTTTTTGCACTGATTCTGCTCCTATGGGGCATTCTGCTCGAAAGCTACGTCAACCCGTGGTTCCTTTCAAAAATCCTGTAAGACGGACAGGAAAAGGGAATTGCATTTTCAAAGAAACGTGTATATAATAGAAAAGCGCTGTTACCGGTTGCGGGGCAGCGAAAAGGGAGAGAAAAAGAAACAAAAGGAAAAAAGCTATGCAGGAAACGATACAGTCGTTTATGGACTATCTACAGACAGAAAAGAAAGCATCGAAAAATACAGAAGATTCCTACCAGCGCGATCTTCGAAAGCTGGCAGCTTTTTTGAAAGAACACGGAATCGAAAAACCGGAGCAGATCAATGCGACGGTTTTAAATTCCTATTTATTATATCTGGAGCGGGAGCAGTTCTCCCCGGCGACGATCTCACGCAGCATTGCGGCGATCCACATGTTCTGCCAGTATGCATGCCGGGAGGGAAAAATATCATCGGATCCGTCGAAGGTACTGCAGCCGCCCAAAGTGGAACGGAAAATGCCGGAGATCTTATCCATCGCAGAGGTGGATCTGCTGCTCCGCCAGCCAAAGACCGACACACCAAAAGGCATCCGCGATAAGGCAATGCTGGAAATGCTTTATGCGACCGGCATCCGCGTCAGCGAGCTGATCCATTTAAAAATCCAGAATGTGAACCTGATGATGGGCTACATTACCTGCCGCGATGAGCAGGAGCGGATTGTGCCGTTCGGCGGACCAGCAAAAAAAGCACTGGAGCAGTACCTGGGCGGTGCGCGCGCAGCTCTGATGCACGGACGGGAGGACGATGTGCTGTTCGTCAACTGTTCCGGCGGGCCGATGAGCCGCCAGGGCTTCTGGAAAATCCTGAAATGCTATGCAAAATCTGCAGGCATCACCGCGGATATTACACCGCATACGCTGCGCCATTCGTTCGCAACGCATCTGCTGCAGAACGGTGCGGACTTAAAGAGCGTCCAGGAAATGATGGGACATGCCGATATCTCGACAACGCAGATATATCTCCATCTTGGGGTCAATAAGATCCGCGATGTGTATCAGAAAGCGCATCCGAGAAGATAAACAAATCAGACAAAAAGAAACCTCCGCCGCAGAACGGTAAAAAATCTGCGGCGGAGGTTTCTTTTATATGCGTTTTTATGACAGAGGAGAAGTTTCAGCACTCCTCAGCGATATCATAAATCAGGCGCTCGGTCTGATCCCAGCCAAGGCACGGGTCGGTGATGGATTTTCCATAAACATGGGTTCCGCATCCGATTTTCTGGTTGCCTGGCTCCAGATAGCTCTCAATCATGACACCTTTTACGAGACCTTCGATGTCTTTATTGCATCGTCTGGTATGCAGAACGTCTTTGACGATACGGATCTGCTGCTCGTATTTCTTTCCGGAGTTGGAATGGTTGGCGTCGATGATGGTAGCCGGGTTTACGAGGTGTGTCTCGTTGTATTTCTCCAGCAGAAGCTGAATGTCTTCGTAATGATAGTTCGGCACGGAATTTCCGTGTTTGTTGGTCGCACCGCGGAGAATGGTGTGTGCCAGCGGGTTTCCGCTTGTCTTTACTTCCCAGGTACGGTAAATAAAGGAGTGGGAGCCCTGTGCGGCGATGACGGAGTTGATCATAACGGAAAGGTCACCGCTGGTCGGGTTTTTCATGCCGGCCGGAATGTCGATACCGGAAACGGTCAGGCGGTGCTCCTGGTTTTCTACGGAACGCGCGCCGACAGCAACGTAGGAGAGGATATCGGACAGATAGCTCCAGTTGGACGGATACAGCATTTCATCTGCAGAAGTCAGATCGGTCTCCTCGACAACGCGCATGTGCATTTTACGCATGGCGATCAGTCCGTGCAGCAGGTCCGGTTTTCCTTCCGGGTCCGGCTGATGAACGATACCTTTGTAGCCTTCACCTGTGGTACGCGGTTTGTTGGTATAGACACGCGGGATGATGATCAGTTTGTCGGATACTTTGTCGGCAACCTTTGCCAGACGGTGGTTGTACTCCAGAACAGCGTCTTCGTTGTCTGCGGAGCAAGGTCCTACGATAACAAGAAATTTATCGGAATCCCCGGTAAAGACTTTTGCGATTTCAGCGTCACGCTGTTTTTTGATTTCGGTTGCGCGGGCGCTTAAGGGATATTGTTCCCGGATCTCTGTTGGGGTGGGAAGTTTTCTTACAAATTCAAGGCTCATTTTCGTTCTCCTTTATCTTAGATGCACTTCTTTTCTAGCTGCGGACAGAGGAGTGTTCTTGTGTGCCCCGTCGCAAACTATCTATAAATTATAATACATAACGCGAAGATTGTCGATGTTTTTTCGGCGAAAATTCTGTTTCTCTTAAAAAAGATAGAAAAAAGGTATCAATGAACAGCAAATCCGTTTGCAGATTCCCGATGCAGGAACAAAAGTGCCATTGTCATAATGGTAAGTTCACTTGCAAGAATACCATAGAGATAGCCACGGATGCCGAAAACCGGGACGAGGAAAAGAATTGCAAGAATACGAATTACATCTCCGGCAAGGTTCTGGAAAAAAACGAGAGAAGTTTTTCCAAGGCCGTTTAAAATGCTTCCAAGTGTCGTTTCCAGATAGAGAAAAGGACTTAAAAATGAAAGGATACGCAGAAAAACGCCGACTTCTTCGTTTTGAAAAAGGAAACGTCCAAGCCACGGACCGAAAAAGAAAAAGGCAAAAACAGCGGAAGTGCCAAGCAGCACACAGAAAGAAATCGTATAACGGATCGTGTCTGATATCTGCTCCGGCGTACCGTCGGCCTGCTGTTTTGCTACGCCGGGCAGAAGCATGACGGACACCGCGTGGGTAATGGCAGATGGAAAAAAGATCATCGGAAGTGCCATACCGGTGAGAATGCCATACTGCGAGAGCGCTGCTTTCCGGGAAAGACCGGAGGTGACCAGACAGCCGGGGAGCAGAGCACTTTCAATACTGTGGAGGACATTCAGAAGAATACGGTTCAGCGTAAGCGGAAGATTCAAAATGGCAAGTTCTCGGAAGGCATCGTACCAGAGTGTCTTTTCTTTGAAAAAAACAGAAATCGGGCGGTGTTTCTGATGGGACCTGCTGTGAGAGACGGACAGGCAGACCATCAGAAAGAGACACGAAAAGAGTTCGCCGGCGGCAGTACCGAATGCAGCGACAGCGGCAGAGGGGAGGCTTGTGGAAAGACAGAAAAGCCAGGCAAGGTAGGAAGCACCCATGCGCACGAACTGTTCCAAGAGCTGACAAAAAGAAGGCAGTGCCGTCTGATTCTGGCCAAGATACCATGCCGAGAGACAGTTGTGGATCCCGGAGGGGAGAATGCCGAGTGATAAAATCCGGAGGAGCAGAATCGTCCGCGGCTCAAAAAGAAGCCGTGTTCCGATAAAATCCGCGCTGAAAAAGAGAAAGACGGAGGCGGAGAAGGAAAGTATCACTACAATGCCGCATCCGGCCGCCAGACAGATCTTTGCCCGTCTGGAATCCTTTTTGGCAAGGTACGATGCCACAAAGCGCGAGAGCACCGTCTGCATGCCGCCTGCGCCAAGGGAGAGCATCAGTGCGTAGAGTGGTGTGGCGAGCTGGTAGATACCAAAGGCCTCCGCACCGATCCGGCGCGACAGGAATATTCTATAGAGAAATCCAAGAATTCTGCAGATGATCCCGGACGCGGTCAGGATCAGTGTGCCAAGAAGAAGCGTGTTCTTTCTTGTGATTTTCAGCATGGGATAGACTCCTTTCACGGCATTGCGCAGATAGTCTAAAATATGCGAAAAAACTCCTTGACAGAACCCCGTGATCGGTGCTATTCTGAGTGAGAAATAAATCCGATTAAAACTGTCGGAATTAGAAAACGACAGCACAGGAAAAAGGAGAACCAGGAATGAAATTATCGACCAAAGGAAGATATGGTCTGCGTGCCATGATCGATCTGGCGAGTCACGAAGAAGAGGGTGCAGTGTCCATTGCCAGCATTTCAGAACGCCAGAATATCTCAGAGAGCTATCTGGAGCAGCTGGTGCGTCCGCTTCGAAAAGCCGGATTCATTGAGAGTGTGCGGGGAGCAGGCGGTGGTTATGTACTTGCAAAACCGGCAGATTCCATTTCGGTAGGAGATGTTCTCCGTGTGCTGGAGGGCGGACTCGAGGCAGTCACGTGCTCGGTCAATGAAGGCCTGGGCGGCTGCGATGCGGCCGATTTCTGCGTCACGCGTTTTGTGTGGCAGAGGATCAATGAGGGAATTACGAACGCTGTGGATTCCATCAGCCTCGGAGAGCTGGTTCAGCAGAGCCGGCAATTAGAGAAAAACAGAAACAGCGATAGAAATGACAAGGAGTGAACAACAATGATTTATCTGGACAATGCGGCAACAACAAAAACAGCCCCGGAAGTTGTCGAGGCTATGCTTCCTTATTTCAGCGAATACTACGGAAATCCATCCAGTATTTATGCGATTGCAGGAAAAAGCAAAGAAGCCATCACCAAAGGAAGAGAGCAGATCGCAAACGTGCTCGGCGCAAAACCGGAGGAAATTTATTTTACAGCCGGCGGCAGCGAGTCCGATAACTGGGCGTTAAAAGCTACCTTTGAAGCATATAAAAATAAAGGAAACCACATCATCACCACAAAAATCGAGCATCATGCGATTCTTCACACCTGTGAGTATCTGGAAAAAGAGCGCGGTGCGAAAATTACCTACATCGGCGTCGATGAGAACGGCGTTGTCAATCTGGATGAACTTGAAGCAGCCATCACACCGGAGACCATTCTGATTTCCGTTATGGCGGCAAACAACGAAATCGGAACGATCCAGCCGATCAAAGAGATCGGAAGAATCGCAAAAGAACACAATATTTTATTCCACACAGATGCCGTACAGGCATTCGGTCAGATCCCGATCAATGTGGATGAATGCAATATCGATATGCTCAGCTCCAGCGGTCATAAGATCAACGGACCAAAAGGAATCGGATTCCTCTACATCCGAAAGGGTGTGAAAATCCGTTCTTTCGTACACGGCGGTGCGCAGGAAAGAAAACGCCGTGCCGGAACAGAAAATGTACCGGGCATCGTAGGATACGGAGTTGCGGCAGAGCGCGCGGCAAGAACCATGGCAGAGCGTACTGCAAAAGAAATCGAAGTACGTGATTATCTGATCAACCGTATTTTGACCGAGATTCCGAACTGTCGTCTGAACGGAGATCCGGTGAAACGTCTGCCGAATAACTGCAATATCAGTTTTGAGTTCATCGAGGGAGAATCTCTTCTGATTATGCTGGATATGAAAGGCATCTGTGCATCCAGTGGTTCCGCATGTACTTCCGGATCTCTTGATCCGTCCCATGTACTGCTGGCTATCGGACTGCCGCACGAAAAAGCGCACGGATCCTTACGTCTTACCTTAAGTGAAGAGATCACAAAAGAGGACGTTGATTTCGTTGTAGAGCAGATCAAAGCAATTGTAGACCGTCTGCGCAGCATGTCCCCGCTGTATGAGGATTACATCAAAAAACAGCAGGGTAAATAAGCTTTAGAAAATAAGACAGTCCATCCACAAAGCCGGTACAGAAAAATTCAGGTAAAAGCTGTGCCGGAGGAGGACTGCTTTGAAATAGTTCAGGAGGAAGAATAACAATGTACAGTGAAAAAGTAATGGATCATTTCCAGCATCCGAGAAATGTAGGAGAAATTGAGAACGCAAGCGGTGTAGGCACCGTTGGAAATGCAAAATGCGGCGATATCATGAGAATGTATCTCGACATCGACGACAACGGCATCATTCAGGACTGCAAATTTAAAACCTTCGGCTGCGGCGCTGCTGTTGCAACCAGCAGTATGGCAACCGAGCTGGTAAAAGGAAAAACCATTCAGGAAGCTCTGGAAGTAACCAACAAAGCCGTTATGGAAGCACTCGACGGACTTCCGCCGGTCAAAGTTCACTGTTCTCTGCTTGCAGAAGAAGCAATCCACGCTGCACTCTGGGATTACGCAGAGAAACACGGCATCAAGATCGAAGGTCTTGCAAAACCGAAGTCTGATATCAGCGAGGGCGAGGAAGAGGAAGAATACTAAGTATGGGAAAAAAGAAAGTAGTCGTTGGAATGTCCGGCGGCGTAGATTCCTCGGTGGCAGCGTATCTGCTGAAAAAAGCGGGATACGATGTCATCGGGGTGACCATGCAGATCTGGCAGGATGAGGCCGAGACAGTCCAGGAGGAAAACGGGGGCTGTTGCGGCCTTTCTGCTGTTGATGATGCAAGGCGCGTGGCACAGGTGCTGGACATTCCCTATTATGTCATGAACTTTAAAAAAGAGTTCCGTGAGAACGTCATGGACTATTTCACGAACGAATATCTCTGCGGCAGAACACCGAACCCGTGTATCGCCTGCAACCGCTACGTGAAATGGGAAGCACTGCTGCAGCGGAGTCTTTCGATCGGAGCGGACTACATTGCAACCGGTCATTACGCAAGAATTGAACAGCTTGCCAATGGACGGTATGCGATTGCAAATTCCGTAACGGCGGCGAAAGACCAGACGTATGCGCTGTACAACCTGACCCAGGAGCAGCTTTCGCATACGCTGATGCCGGTCGGAGATTACACGAAAGACCAGATCCGTGAGATCGCGGCCGAAATCGGTCTTCCGGTGGCAAAAAAGAAGGATTCCCAGGAAATCTGTTTCGTGCCGGATCAGGACTACGCTTCCTTTATCCAGAACGAGACGGGAATCGTGGCACCGAAAGGCGATTTCGTGAATACAAAGGGTGAAATCCTCGGCACCCATGAGGGCATTACCCATTACACCGTAGGACAGCGCCGCGGACTCGGCCTTCCGATGGGACACCGCGTGTTCGTGCTGGAAATCCGTCCGGAGACGAACGAGGTTGTGGTCGGCGAAAATGAAGAGGTTTTCGCAAAAGTAGTAAAAGCAAACAAAGTAAACTATATGGCAATTCCGCCGCTGGAACTTGGAGAAGAGCTCTCCTGCACCGCAAAAATCCGGTACGGCCACAAAGGCTCCCCGTGCGTGATCAAACGGACTGGGGAAGATGAAATTACCTGTACCTTCCCGGACGGCGTGCGTGCTCCGACACCGGGACAGGCTGTTGTCTTCTACGTGGACGGCTGCGTCGGCGGAGGCGGAACGATTACGGAGGCCGAAAGATGAAAATAGCGGACTGTCATATGCACAGTTTCTTTTCGAGTGACAGCGAAGCACCAACAGAAGAAATGGTAAAACGGGCAGTCGAGCTGGGACTTCCGGCAATCTGCCTGACGGATCATTACGATATGGATTACAGTACCGGCGAGTTTCAGCTTGATACGCCGGCATATGCGGCAAAAATCCAGGAACTGCAGAAAAAATACCGCGACAGAATCGACATCCGATTTGGCGTGGAACTGGGACTGCAGCTCCACTTAAAAGAACGGATGGAAGAGTACGTGAATGCGTGGCCGTTCGACTATGTGATCGGTTCCATGCATGTCATTGACGGAAAAGATCCCTATTATGAGGATGCTTTCCCAGGCTGGACAGCAGAAGAGCTGTATCGGGCGTATTTTCAGGCTACAGCAGAAAATATCCGCTCCTTCCATAATTTCCAGACACTCGGTCATCTGGACTATGTGGTGCGCTACGGCAGAGAAAAGGGAAAAGATTACAGTTACCGCGCATTTGCGGACGAGATCGATGCTATTTTAAAAGAGCTGATTCAGTACGATATCGCGCTGGAAATCAACACCGGCGGCTACAAGGCAGGCCTTGGCGTGCCGAACCCGACGCTGGATGTCATCAAAAGATACCGGGAACTGGGCGGTGAAAAGATCACCTTCGGTGCCGATGCCCACAAACCGGAGCATATTGCGTTTCATTTCGCGGACGCGGCAGCTATCGCACAGGAAGCCGGATTCCGGTACTACGTGCGGTTTAAAGAGAAAAAGCCGGAATATCTGCCGATCCAATAGAAAACGTGCAGGAAAAGCCGGAAAAAAGCCCCAGAAAGGCTGGATTCCGGCTTTTTCTGCAATAGACGGATCTTTCAAATTTTTGCAGAAATACTGATTGGCATCCGGCTTCTTCACAAATTTTAGAAATAATTTCGTATTTTCTTCAAAATAGAACTTGAATTTTCCGACGAAATTAGGTATTATACAAATAAGGTTGATGTTTCTTTAACAAAGTACAGAGACTCAAAATTAAAATTCACTTTTTTAGGAGGAATTGAAAATCATGGCAGTAAAAGTAGCAATCAATGGTTTTGGCCGTATCGGACGTCTTGCATTCAGACAGATGTTTGGAGCAGAAGGTTATGAAGTAGTAGCAATCAACGATTTAACATCCCCGAAGATGTTAGCTCATCTGTTAAAATATGACTCTTCTCAGGGAAAATATGCTCTGGCTGATACCGTAACATCTGATGAAGATTCCATCACAGTAGATGGCAAAAACATCAAAATCTATGCTTTCCCGGATGCTAACAACTGCCCGTGGGGAGAGCTTGGCGTAGACGTAGTTCTGGAGTGCTCCGGATTCTACACCTCCAAAGCAAAAGCTCAGGCACACATCAATGCAGGCGCTCGTAAAGTAGTTATCTCCGCTCCGGCTGGTAACGACCTTCCGACCATCGTTTACAATGTAAACCATGAGACCCTGACAGCAGACGATAACATCATCTCCGCTGCATCCTGCACCACAAACTGCCTTGCACCTATGGCAAAAGCTCTGAACGAACTGGCTCCGATCAAATCCGGTATCATGGTTACTATCCATGCTTACACTGGAGATCAGATGACTCTGGACGGACCGCAGAGAAAAGGCGATCTGAGAAGATCCCGTGCAGCTGCAGTTAACATCGTTCCAAACAGCACCGGTGCTGCAAAAGCAATCGGCCTTGTTATTCCGGAACTGAACGGCAAACTGATCGGTTCTGCACAGCGTGTTCCAACCCCAACCGGTTCTACCACAATCCTTACAGCAGTTGTAGAAGGAACTGTAACTGTTGACGAGATCAACGCAAAAATGAAAGCATCTGCAACCGAGTCCTTCGGATACAACACAGATGAAATCGTATCCAGCGACATCGTTGGTATGAGATATGGTTCTCTGTTCGATGCAACTCAGACCATGGTTCTTCCGCTGGACAACGGAACAACAGAGGTACAGGTTGTTTCTTGGTATGATAACGAGAACTCCTACACAAGCCAGATGGTTCGTACCATCAAATACTTCAGCGAGTTAGCATAATTTAACAAACTGAACGGCAAAATTTCAGAGCCCAAAGGGTCCGGTCTGTTAAGGACCGGGCCCTTTTTGCGAATGCGGCGGAAAAACACGGCACAAAAACAGCCCTTTTCCGTGTGCAAAAATTATAAACTGCATTTTTAAATAAGGACCGCGATGCCGCAAAAACAAAGAAACGGCGCGGCAGATGCAGTTGGATATATGGAGGGAAACGCCCATGTTAAACAAAAAAACCGTAGATGATATCAATGTAAAAGGAAAAAGAGTCCTTGTAAGATGCGACTTCAACGTTCCGCTGATCGATGGAAAAATCACAGATGAGAACCGTCTGGTAGCTGCTCTTCCGACAATCAAAAAACTGATCGCTGACGGCGGCAAAGTAATTCTCTGCTCTCATCTTGGAAAACCGAAAGGAGAACCAAAACCAGAGCTTTCTCTTGCACCGGTTGCAGTTCGCCTTTCCGAGCTTCTCGGACAGGAAGTTAAATTTGCAGCAGATCCTGAGGTTGTAGGACCGAACGCAAAAGCAGCTGTTGAGGCTATGAAAGACGGAGATGTAATCCTTCTGGAGAACACCCGTTATCGTGCAGAAGAGACCAAAAACGGTGAGGAGTTCAGCAAAGAACTGGCTTCCCTGTGTGACGTATTCGTAAACGATGCATTCGGAACCGCACACCGTGCTCATTGCTCCAATGTTGGTGTTACCAAATATGTTGACACTGCTGTTGTTGGTTACCTGATGGAGAAAGAGATCGCATTTCTTGGAAATGCTGTCAACAATCCGGAGCGTCCGTTTGTTGCCATCCTTGGCGGATCCAAAGTATCCAGCAAGATTTCTGTTATCGACAACCTGATCGATAAAGTTGATGTCCTGATCATCGGCGGTGGTATGGCTTATACCTTCGCAAAAGCAGCAGGCGGCACCGTTGGTGATTCTCTGCTTGAGATGGATTATCTGGATTATGCAAACAAAATGAAAGAAAAAGCAGCAGCAAAAGGCGTGAAACTGCTTCTTCCGGTAGACAACGTTGTTGCAGATGCATTTTCAAACGACGCAAATACACAGGTTGTTCCGGCCGGACAGATTCCGGATGGCTGGGAAGGTCTGGATATCGGACCGGAAACTGCAAAACTGTTCGCTGACGCTGTTAAAACTGCTAAAACCGTTGTATGGAACGGACCGATGGGATGCTTCGAGATGCCGAATTTTGCAGCAGGAACCAAAGCAGTTGCAGCAGCACTGGCTGAAACAGATGCAGTTACGATCATCGGCGGCGGAGATTCCGCAGCAGCTGTAAACCAGCTTGGATATGGCGATAAGATGACTCATATCTCCACTGGTGGCGGCGCTTCCCTGGAGTTCCTGGAAGGAAAAGAACTGCCGGGCGTTGCAGCAGCAAACGATAAATAAGATTTAATTCAAAATTAAGGAGATCAAACGATCATGGCAAGAAAGAAAATTATCGCCGGAAACTGGAAAATGAACATGACTCCGAGCGAGGCAGTAGAGTTAGTTAATACATTAAAACCACTGGTAGCAAATGACGACGTTGACGTTGTTTTCTGCGTACCGGCTATCGACATCATCCCGGTTGTAGAGGCTGCAAAAGGCTCCAACATCCAGATCGGTGCTGAGAATATGTATTTCGAGGAGAAAGGTGCTTTCACAGGCGAAATCTCCCCGGCTATGCTGACAGACGCTGGCGTGAAATACGTTGTTCTTGGCCACTCTGAGAGAAGAGAATACTTCGCAGAGACCAGCGAGACCGTAAACAAAAAAATGCTGAAAGCTTTCGAGCACGGCATCACCCCAATCATGTGCTGCGGAGAAACTCTGGAGCAGAGAGAGCAGGGTGTAACGATGGACTTCATCCGTCAGCAGGTAAAGGTTGGATTCCTGAATGTAACAGCAGATCAGGCCAAAACAGCCGTTATCGCTTACGAGCCAATCTGGGCAATCGGAACCGGCAAAACTGCTACAACCGAGCAGGCTGAGGAAGTTTGCAAAGGCATCCGCGAGTGCATCGCTGAAATCTATGATGATGCAACAGCAGCAGCTATCCGTATCCAGTACGGCGGCTCTGTAAACGCAAAAACCGCACCGGAACTGTTCGCACAGGAGAACATCGACGGCGGTCTGGTAGGCGGAGCATCCCTGAAACCAGATTTCGGAGCTATTGTAAACTACAATAAATAATTGATTTTTGTGCAAAATCAATAAATAAAACAGGCTAAAACGCCACCAAACACGATGAAATTTGGCAAAAATGCCGAAGGAAAAGTGTTTGGTGGCGTTTTGATGTTTTTTGAGTATCACTTTTTGGAAAATGATTTTTCATTTTCGGTGATATAGAGGGCCGCCCTATACGGATCATATTCAAAATTCTTGACGTTCCCTTTGTGTTGATGCTGACCCTGCTTGTGGTCGTGCTCTCGTTCCTGCTGAGGCTTTCTGCCGGCTTGCTCTCCATCCTAGCGCCTGTGCTGGGGTTGATGAATGTCCTATACTGTTTGTGGAGAAAGACATTTCCACGGAGATTGCGGGGCTTCATCAATGGCTGAGTTCTGCTCACGGTGGTCAGAACTCGAGCGGTTTTGCGTCTGGCGGATCAGGCGTTCAATGATGTGCAGCATACAGGCGTTGAAAACGAAGAAAAATACGGTCTGCTCGCTCGGTCTGCAACTGATACGGATAGCTATGGTGACACGGCGTTCAATGAACATTCGTTAGAACTGTGGTCTGCTCATCTTGGGAAAGATGAGGGCTATATATGGGTCTATTACTCGTCCGAAACATTCAATCACGACGGAAGCATCGCTCACGGAAGTTGGAATATTCCCTCTTTTTGGAAAGTAGAAAGAAATGACAGCGGAGAATGGGTAGTCGTTCAAATCCGTGAACATCCATAAGCGAGCCGGAGGTCAAATAAAAATGAGCAAACTATATAGCTTGTTAAACTGCGGCTCTGTACTAAGCCTGTTTCAGCAAGTCATCCCCATCACCTTGCTGATAGAAGTTATTTACGCCGTTTACAGATGTGTTCGCATAAAAGCACGGGAACACCGTTAGATGGGGGACAGAGATTATGCGCTGAATTTTCGTGTGCTATCTGACGGAGCTTATAAAGCTAATCCTCGTATCTGTTAACCTGTGGATGTTTATTTGGGCAAATTAGCGAAATAATTGTGGCTGGTGATGGGGCAGATGCTGAGGGATTTGAGCAGTCTTTTGAAAAAATGTTAGGGATAATACAGGAGAAAGAAGGCAAAGAGTTTAGAAGATAAAATTATAAGAGAGTGAAATAAAGTGGTTCAATAATATTAGGAGATATGCCCGGATGCTATTTTTCAAAAAGAAAAAGTGTTCGGGCATTTTTGGTATGTGCAAAATCAACAGAAATAATTCTGGAAATATGGTAAAAATAAGCATGTTGTCAATGAAAGGGAGGGTATATAATAAAATATAGAAATATAATCGGTGAGAAAAATTGAAAGGAAAAGTGCCTATGAAAAAACTCGGAAAATATGGGAAAAAGATATCCTGCGTGGTAATTGGAATGCTCTGTGTAGCAACGCTTGGCGCCTGTGGAAGCACACAAAGTGGGGCCCAAGATGAAAAAAATGCGAGAAATGATGTCTCTGTCTATGAAGAGGGAGCGGATTTGGAAGGAACGCTTACCTATGGGACATTATTTATCGAGCCACAGACCCAGCATATGATTGATTTATTTATGAAGGAGCATCCAGGCGTAAAAATTGAAACAAGGGTTGTTTTTGACAATGATGTTACGGATGAACAGTATAATGAAGGATTAAATACCTTGCTTACGGAACTTGCATCGGATCAACGGGCGGACATTTATGATGCAACGTATTTACCATCGGAAATCAAGACGAAAGACAGCGGTTATTTTGAGGATTTAAATCAGTATATTGATGCAGATCCGAATTTTAACAGAGATGATTATTACGATAATATCCTGAGAGCGGCAGAAGTCGATGGAAAACTGTATCAAATTCCGGAAGGTTTTTACTATGTTATGCTTCGGTTGAATAGAAACATAACGGATGAATTGAATTATGAAGTCTCGGACGAAATGGATATCAACGATTTATATGAGTTATATGAGCAGGCCAAGCCAATTGCAGATGATGATTTTACGATTGATGTACAAAACAATATTTACGTGTTTCTGCCGATGACGGAGGACAGAGCCTATTTGAAGAAGGAAGAAGTAAATTTTGATTCAGAAAATTATGTGGATTTTCTGAGAGAAATGCAGGAACTGTATCAATATCAACCATCCTATGCGACCCATGCATTTACGGATATTAAAAGCTTTTCAGGTAAGAGTGTCCTGTTAAATACATTTACAAATTTACTCGAAGGTTCTCCGGGCGGAATGTTTGAAGAAACAGATACTGCAACAAAACCGATTCTGCTGAAATCAACGGATGGGAAGATTCCTTTCTGGAGGATTGGCGAGGACTTTTCCATGAGTTCAGGCTGCAAAGATAAAGCGCTTGCATGGGAATTTATCAAATTCTGTATTGGTCAGAAACAATTTGAGTTCGAAGATGCAAATAGTGATTCTTATTACAGAAATTTCTTTACCTATGGCAGTATGCTGAACAAGGAAAATACACGGCAGCTTGTTGTATATCAATTGGAAAATGATGACGACACAGCAGAAAAATGGGAAGCATACAATGAAAAGGTTTCTGCAAAAGCTTTTCGGGATTTACAGTTAGATAGCATTCTGACTGACATCCGAAACGAATGTATGGAGCAGAAAATCACCCCAGAGGAATGTGCGAAACTTTTTCAGCAAAGAGCAGAGCTTTATGTTAAAGAGTAGAAATTGTTTGATAAGATAAGACGAGGTTCTTAATCCACGGAATCAGGTATGTGAAATGAAAAAAAGAAATTTTATTTATATGTGTTTTATCCTTCCAAGTTTTATCGGAATCATGGCTTTTTACATTGTGCCATTTCTTCTTTCGCTGTATTTTGCCTTAATTGACAATATGATGAACAAGGAATGGGTTGGCCTGAGAAACTTTAGAATGTTATTCGAAAATGAGTTATTCCTTTCAGCGCTTCGCAATACCGGAATTTTTTGCGGGATTGCAATACCGCTTGGAATGGCAATCGCGTTGCTGTTGGTACTGGTTTTGGAGAAGCAGAAGAGAGGGAGAATTCTGCTTATCCTGCTCCTGATCCCCTTAATTGTACCTTCCGGAACTGTGATTGCTTTCTGGAAATATTTGTTTGAGAGAAATGGCTTTCTGGATGGAATTTTAAAGCTTTTCGGAAAAAGTATGTTTGATGTTGAGAATTCCAAATGGGCTGTTTTGATTATTATTCTGATGTATCTGTGGAAAAATATCAGTTTTTCAATCGTTCTTTTCTGGTCCGGGATAAACTGGATTCCGCAGATCTACCATGAGCAGTGTCAGCTGGACGGAGCTACAGGCTGGCAGGAATTTCAATATATTACATGGGTTTTGTTAAAACCAACGACGTTAGTTGTGTTGTTAATGTCGATTGTGAATTCCTTTAAGGTTTTTAAGGAGATCTACATGCTGTATGGGGCCTATCCATCACCGTATGTCTATATGCTGCAGCACTATATGAATAATCAGTTTTTGTCACTTAATATGCAGAAGCTGTCTGCGGCAGCATGGTGTATGTTTATCATACTGGGAATCTTTCTGGGGATCATCTATCGGGCCCAGAGGAGGAACCTGGATTATTTGTAAAGAGCATTTGTGGGTGATTTCATGAAAAAGAGAGATTCGAATTTTTTTGAAAAACTGATCTGTATGGGTGCTGTCGTTTTGGCGGTTATTCCGCTGATGTTTGTGGCCGGAAAATCAGTACAAGTTCCAGAAGAGTATCTTACGCTGCTCCTTAAGAGACCTTTGTATTTACGGATGATGTGGAATTCTCTGATTATTACCATCCCGGTTTTGATTGGACAGCTTTTTCTTGCACCGCTTGCTGCATACGGATTTTGGCAGTGCAGGTGGAAATACAAGGAAATTTTGTTTTATCTTTATATGATTGTCATGCTTATGCCGCTGCAGCTGACTCTGGTGCCGAACTATTTGGTTGCAAACTGGCTGGGTATTCAAAATTCTCCATTGGCGATTATTCTCCCGGCAGTGTTCCAGCCGCTGGGTGTATTCCTGATTCGTCAGCAGATACAGGATTTTCCACAGGAAACATTAGAAGCAGCCAGACTGGACGGGGCCAGCGAATATAGAATTTATCGTTCGATTGTAAAGCCCAATTTGAATTCAGCCATTGCTGCAGCATTGATTCTGATTTTTATTGACAATTGGAATATTGTAGATCAGGCCGTCATCTTTTTGCGGGAGCCGTACCAGCAGCCGTTATCCGTGTATCTCTGCCAGATTTTAGAGGAACAGCCGGATATCTTTTATGCAGCGTCCGTTTTTTACGCGGTACCAGTTTTGCTGATATTCTTAATGGGACAGGACTATTTGATACAGGGAATCAGTATGTCCGGTGTGAAAGCGTAGAGGGGAAGAGAGTACGATGAAATTCAAAAAAATAAGTATAGGGTTAATTGCTTTGTGGTTTTTATTTTTGACCGGCGCAACGTTTTTATCTGTCAAAGAAGAGAACAAAAGCCTTCCTTTGGTTTGGACAGAAGAAGCGCAGGAAGGAAGCATCGAGTATGAATTTCCTGTTGATTTAGAGGTGAGCGCAGAAGATCAGGCAATTGGCTATATCAGTGTGTATGATAATGTTCCAGAATCTTTGCTGCAGGAGGGCAGAGATCTTCTGGTTGGAAAAGTATGTTCCGTCATTCGAAAGGATGATTTGTATGAGCTTACTGTAGATCTATATGAAAAGCATTCGATTGGTGAAACAGTTGAGGGAAAAATCGAAATCACTTCTGATGATACTTTTCCAAAAGTGATCACGCGGCAGGCAATTCATGAAGGAGATTTTGGAAAAACATGTGTCTATTACATCAAGCGTCAGAAGGGAGCCTGGGGATATGAAAATATCCTGGAAGAAAAAGCTGTGACATGTTTTCCAAATAGGAATTCGGATTTTGTGGTACTTTTATCGGAAGTAGATGAGCCAATGGTCGTAAGCACATCAGAACTGACAAATGGTGAAAGAGTGAAATTAGCAGAAAAAGATTAAGAAAAAGAGTACAGCCTCACTACTGGGACTTTCAGGGGTGAGGCTGTTTCATTAGGTTCTATGCATATGTTGATTCATATATGCTTTGAATAGAAAAATTGGGCACATTGTTGTTTGATAAAGGAGCTTCCTGTATAATAAAAAATGTGGATGTTGAAAATTGAAAATACCTCAGAGTACAATAAGACTACTGACTGGCAGGTTAGTAAAAATCTTATTGAACAGAG
>NZ_CDRRUH010000043.1:0-27326 GCF_977045365.1 Fusicatenibacter sp. | reverse complement strand
GTGAAACCCAACAGAAATCCAAATCAATTCTTTCATTATCCAGCTCATCATATCCATGAAACACACCATCTAATGGAATATTATCATCCATCAGATGTACATTATAATATAAGCATATCTGATGACACGGTCTTTTCCCCCATGGAAAATAAATTTCTCCGATTGCTAACAGATTATCTACCTCTATCTTAGCATGAAGCTCTTCTTCAAATTCCCGTTTAAGAGTTTCCATACTTGTCTCCATAGCCGCAACATGTCCTCCAATAATGGCATAATCATCATTCTTCGGACGCTGTAACAAGATTTTGCCATTATGTTTCAATATACCGCCAACTCTGTATGAAAATACAAAATCATCACTTTTAAATAAAATATCCACTTAACCACCTACCAATCATTACCTTGAAACACATATCATATTTATATATTACTCTCCCCACAAATAGAGCCATTTGATAAAACAAATGCCGGAAACCCGCATAAATACAGGCTTTCGGCATTTTAGTCCGTTATTCAAACTCGGCTTCATCATCGTTCTTCTCAAACAGTTTTGTTTAAGTTTTATAACTTTCCAGCCGATATTTTATCTCTGTTACATATATTATTCTGGCTCACTGATTCTCTGTTGCCAATATGTTGCCACTCCATTATAGCGGTACTAAAACTATTCCGCAACCATTATTTTGAGTACACCGCATCATTTTTAGAAAGAAGGTATACGCAATACTGATTCATGCTGATTCCCTCTCTCTGCGAATGTTCTGCCAGTGATCGGTGCAGGCTCCGGGGGATTCTCAACTTAAACTGACCGGAATAATCCTCCAAACTGTCCGGCTCATGAATCTCCACACCATCTTCCAATGCAGCTTCCAGCCATGCCCTTTTCGCATCCAGTGCATTCGCAACCGCACTTTCCACAGTCTCTCCACAGGTAATACAGCCAGGCAAATCCGGATAAGAAACCACAAATCCGCCTTCATCTTTATCTTCTACAATTTCCATACGATAGGACATTGCCATGTAATCATTCAGCGTCTTCATCATTCTTCGCCTCACTTTCTACAATCTGCCTTACCATTTCCACATATACTTTCTTAATCGGTTCATGCTTTGGTATTGTAATTGGCATACAGCCTTGTTTTCTGAATGTATAATGACTGCTTCCGCTTCTCGGTGCATTCATTTCATATCCGTAGCTTTCCAATACTTTCCGCAGCTCATCAAACCGGAGGTCTTTCGATAAATTGCATATACGTGTTATCAGTTTATCCCATTTTGACATTCTTTATACCTCCTGCATTTATTATATATGGTATCGTATATGGCGTCAATATTTTTGTTGTATGTTGCCAAACCATTCTATCATGAACACCATACTAATTTAACTTATGAAAAATAATTTTACTTGTTTTTTTACACATTTTTACGTTATCACGTTATTAGATTTTACACCTGTATGGTATTATAAAAAAAATTATAATACACGGAGGTGTACTTAATGAATCTAAAGAAATGCAGACAAATACTTAATGCTATTGCGCTGTTAGTAGTAATAATTGTTTTTGCTTCAAACATTCCCCTTTTTAATTCAATTCACAAAGAAATGATTTATGTATCTATATTTCTTATAATTATTGACATTATTTTTGGATTTACCTTTTTACGATGTCCGCACTGCAAAAAATTATTAAATTTTAAATGGTCTTCCCAAAGTATTTGTCATAATTGCGGAGCACGATTAGATGATGATGTTTCGAAATCATAGCCTTCAAAATTATATAATATTTTGAAACAATCTATTGTTTGGATACTTTTTAAACGTGTATTTTGGAGAGGAGGCGAATCCCATGGATACACTACACCAATAAAAGGAAGCTGTTTGATTCAATTAATTACACATGCTAAAATGGAGGAATTTTTATGTCGATGAAAATTAAACAATTAATCTCTGCCACTTTAACTATGATTATGATATTTTCGCTATTTTCAGGCAATATTGTACATGCTGCAAATGTTGAAGCCACAGCAACAAATAGTTCAACAAATATACGCACTGAACTCACTTTTCTTGAAGGTACACCCGGAGATAATCATTTAGTTTACACTTATCTCGAAAATGGAAAACAATATAAAGTGGTCGAAAATGCTGATGCTGATTTTATGAACGTAAATTCTACAACCTATGTAATGAATGCTGATGGTAATTATGTAGAAGATAAATCTCAGGTACTTGATATTCAACCTAACGGCGACTGTCATTTGACAACTACTGATTCACAAGGAATTTCAAAAACTTCACAAATAGATACATTTGCTGTTGTTGAATCTGTTAATACATCTATGGATACTAACCAATCCAGTGTTTATAGGGCATATACTGATCCAGGCACTGGCGAATGGGTAACAAAAGTATGGGATGGTAGTTCATTCATATACAATATGACTGTTTCAGCTATTAGTGCTGTGCTCGGTGCAGCTCTTGGCGGAAAAGTAGGAGCAGCTATTGGTGCCATTGCCGCTGAATTCTTTAAAAAAGGTTCTGATTATGCTTACTATCATGTAGTTGATAATTGGATGATGAGCAAATTATATCCAATGACTGTTGTCATCAGGGAAGCGACACACACTACTTACTACTTAGACTCCAAGCATAAATATTCAACGGGAACCGACTACTATGAATATGATGGCAGATGGTAAATATCTGTATTAAAAAAAGTCTATCAGAAAAAATCTGTAAATAAGATTCTTACTATGAATAAAGGGCAAAAAATTCTTTAACGAACTTTTTGCCCTTGTTGTATAGTGAATTTATTTTTATTCATTCTTATCCATAAACAAACTTTTTCAGCACAAATTCCTCCGCACAAGCCCGAATATTATTCATTCGCCTAACCCATGCCATCTGATCCTGCATTTTCAATTCTTCTGTCACTCTCTGCTGCTCTTTCATCTGTTCCACCAGTCTGTCCATCATCTGATGACACTCTTCGTCAATCTGATACAAATGCTCATTTAACTTCCCGGAAAGCACCAGTTCCAGATACAGGCTCTTCCGATGCTCTTTCAGATACGTTCTCCGCATCATTCCATACTTTCCAATTGGATACCTCGTCTCCTCCGGGAGGTACAGGTCTGGATAATACAGACCGTCCTCTCCAAGCGAGTAGCTGATTCCATTTTCTCCCATGATGTGTTTCTCCATGAATTCTTCCTCCTATCTTGCCCCTCGGTCTTTACTCTGGCTTCGGGTACGCTGTGTATTTTTCTGTTCCTGCTCTATTTTCTTTCTGTTTGCCGCCAGTTTTGCTCTGACACCATGTGACTGCTGTTCCGGCTCTTTTCCGTTTTCCTGTTTCCACTGTGCGATCACTTTCTGATACTGGCTGTACTCAGACTTTGCAATCTGGAAGTCTTTCAAAAACTCCTGCACATTCCGGTATCCAACTCGCTGTACGATCTTCGGAAGATAATCTTTCATGTCTCTAATCTGGCTTGTCAGTTCTGTGATTTCTTTCTGTAATTCCTTTTTCTTTCTGCCCTTGAACCAGCCTTTAACTTCCGACAGTTCTTTTTTCTTAGCGGTACGCTGCTGTTCTTTCTTGTAGATTACCGTATTCTGCTGTTCCAGTTCATTATAAACCTTGAAGAATCTTGGGTATTTCGATGCCATCCTTGTCATTTCCGATTGCTTTGTCTCTGGTTTTTCCTGTTCCGGTGCTTTTGGCATCGACTCATGTGCGTCTGCTTGGGTATTTTCTGTATCTGACACTTGTGTTGCTGTTTTCTCAAGCATTATATCTTCATCTGTCTGATTTATTTCTTCTTTCTGGACAGACACTTCCTTGTACTTTTTCATAAGAACTGACTCAATCATCAGCTCCAGTGCAGCAATCGCCACTGTAACGAATCCTGCAAATAATCTTGGTTTTCTCCCAATCTGTGAAATAGCACCCTTAATCGGCTCCGAAATCTGTTTACGTTTCACTTCCAAAATATGTGGCTCCGACACACCACTGATTAGTGCCACATCAACTGTCCGGTTCCACTCCTGTCGTTTCTGATTATCTGATTCAATCTCTTGTGCTTTAGGATTATTCTTTCCGATTTTCTTAGTTGCAAGATAAATACCGCCACGCTCAAAGACTTGCAGCTTTTGTTTATCGTCCTTCACATACAGATTCATCAAATCTGTATAGGAATGCTTCACTTCTTCCAAAAACGCATTGCTTTTAAAGTACTCATCCTTAACGGTAAATATTCGCTTCTCGTAAACCTCGCCCTTCTTCACAATATAGCAACCTTCCCGAATCTGACCATCTTCCCCAAGTATCTCTTTCTTAGTACGGACATGCTTTCCATTTTTATCATAGAACCTATTCCGGCTGGCAATCTTGATGATCGGTTCATCCAATAATTTCCGTTCCGAAAAGATCAAATGAATATGATAATTCGTTTTCCTTTTATTGTGGTGCAATGCCGATATACACTCTGTTCCATAATTCTGCTTGAAATGCTCTGTAAACAGCTTCAGCAGCATATCCGGCTGGTACTCCACGAAACTTTCCGGCAAGGCAATAATCAGTTCTCTGGCTTCGATACATTTCCCTTCTGTTCCGCTTTTTACAAATTCTTCCTGATTGCATTTGGCAAGTTCCCGCCAGAATTTTCGCTCCGTAGTCTCATAAACAGCATAGAGATTTTCCTGCTTTGCATGACTGGATATATAAGTGATTCGACCTTTTACGTTACTTAATTTTGTCATTTGAATAAATGAATTTCTTACGATAGGCACTCCCTCCTCTTTCTTCGGCAAAGTAAATTCTGCCATATTTTTTGTGAGTGGATGCTTAGGCATCCGTTTACGAACTCATTGCCGTATCCGGCATTTAAGCTCCCGGCAGGGCGAAATACGCTGAGCATAAATCGTCAGATTTGTGCGATGGGTGTATTTCGCTCTCAAACGCCGAGGGCTTTGGTAAGTGCTTTTGTCAGCCGTAGCTGCCGGGCTTATGCTTTTCATCTTGGGCGTATCCGCCCATTTTTATATGCCCGTATCCGGGCTGTTTTTCATTCTGAATCACTCTGGTATTCTTGCCCGGACATACTCCAAATCGCCGCAATACGGTGTTCCCACAAGATACCATTCCATTGCAGGATTCATCTCCATTCTGGTTTTTACCCACTTATCATCCACGAGAACTTCCATACACTCTCCACAGTGAAATCCTGTATCTACCCACAAATCCATGGACAGCAAGCCGTATCTGCCATTTTCACAGTTGTAACCTAATCTTCCTTCTCTCATTGTGTGCTTCTCCTTTCCAGTTTTCTCCTTGTCCGCTCTATACAGGGGCGTGCCACGCTCCTGTTCTTACCATCAAGGAAGAAATTACCAACGAAAACTCTCCGGCACTCCTCGCCTGTTCAGATATTCTTTTCTCGCTCGTTCCCGTTCTTCCTCTGTCGGAGCAGTTTTAAACTTTCCATACAGGTCACGCATTACCATCTTGTCCAGCTTTTTCTCCAGTTCCTGCTTGATTTCGCTCTCGCAACCTACATCCTCCATTAAATGAAACCGAAGTAACTGCATAAATAATTCCTGTGATATTTGCACATTTTTCATCTTATCCCATCCTTTCCGTGACGGTCGTGACGATAGTGACGATGTTTTCACTACCGGCACGCTATATAAATTACCGTCACCATCGTCACATATCGTCACGCTGGCTTCCCATATAGGTCAGATAAATTCGTCTGCCCTCATGTCCACGCTCTGATCTATACTGGATTCCATATTCTATCAGCAGACGTTCCAGACTGACATTCAGTTTTCGTGACAAAGCATTCGGCTGCATCTCCACTTGCAGAAACTCTGTCAGTTCGGTTGCTGTTCCCGTCCATTCCGGCTGTTCTGCTGTTATCAGTTCTTTGATTTTTTCAAGTAGTGGATCTTCTGGCTCTTTCCAGAGTTCTGTTTCTGTCTTGGTCAGCTCCCAGACACATCTCTCCCGGTTGAAATTCAGCCACAGCTTCTGATCCTGCTGGTCACGTCCTGCTACTTCCAAAACTGCCTTGTTATCTGTCCGCTTTTCTTTCTGCATGACAAATGCCCCATCCGCAGCTCCCAGCAGTCCATTCGTGCCGGAAATCATGTCAAAGCTGTCCGAGGATTCCATTTTCCTTGTGTGATGCACCACCAGAAAGCAGATGCCATAATGGTCACTGAACGCTTTCAACTTCGTCACAATCTCATAGTCACTGGCATAACTGAATTTATCTCCGCCAACTTCTCGGACTTTCTGGAGCGTATCAATGATAATGAGCCTTGCATCCTTATGCTCTGTTACAAACTGTACAAGTTGCTGCTCCAGTCCGGCGTTTAATGATTTTGACTTTGTAGCAAAATAAAAATTCTCACTGCCTTCCATTCCAAACATCTGCGATAACCGTTTCTGTAACCTTGCATAATCATCTTCCAGTGCCAGATACAGGACAGTTCCCTGTCTTACCGGAAATCCCCATAAGGGAAGTCCTTTGCTGATGTGATACCCGATCTGTGCCATAAAGAATGATTTCCCAATTTTCGGAGAACCTACAAAGAGATACGTTCCGTTATACAAAAGTCCGTCCACAATCGGCAGCTTCGGTGGATAAGCTGTATCATATAATTCCATCATGGAAACGGTTTCCAGTTCATCCGGATTCTTTTTATTTGCTGATTTTGCCACATTTTCTGCATTATTTGTGGCTTGCAGATTGCCCTTAACGGGCAAATCTGCTATACTTTGGTTGGTTATTTTATTATTTAATGGCTGTTCCCCATCTGCGCCAACAGATGCTACCGGAGCAGTCATTTTTTCTTTTGTCATCAATCCTCATCCTCCTTCATTCCATTCAGTGTCTCTGCAACTAACTGCAAGGTATAAAGCAATTCCTCATTTTCCTCTGAAAACTGCTCAATCCTTTTCAACTCCTCATAAAGCTCTGCCATCTGATTTTTCAGTGCCTTATACACTCTCGGATTGCCCTGCACTACAATGTCCCGGCACATCAGCCTTCTCACAATATAGTCCTGCTTGGTCAGTCCCGAAAGCCGGACACACACATCAATCTGCTTTGCTTCTTCCTCAGATACCCGGAAAGCTACCGTTTTGTTTCTCCATCTGCCCCTGTTGTCAAGTTTTCTGTCCATCTACTCATCCTCCTTTTTCATGCGTTCCATATCCAGCTTTTCAGCCATTTCCGTCTGAACAGTTGGAAACAGATGTGCATATTTCAATGTGATTTTCTCTGCTTCATGCCCCATACGCTCTGCTATGGCAAGCACAGTGAATCCCATGTGAATCAACAGGGAAACATGACTATGACGGAGTGCATGAACCTTAATCTTCTTTAATCCGGCTTCTTTTACGCCACGACGCATCTCATGATCCAGATAAGATTTTGTCACCGTAAAAATGCGGTCATCCGGCTTCACTTCATACAGCATTTTCATATACTCCTGAATCTCCTCGCAGAGAAACTTCGGCATCTTGATTGTCCGGTTGCTTTTCGCAGTCTTTGGTGTAGTAATGATGTCCCTGCCCTTTGACCTGTGATACGTTTTGCTGATCTTTACGGTCTGCTTCTCGAAATCAAAATCAGAAGGGCAGAGGGCAAGCAGCTCGCCGGAACGGATACCTGTCCAGTACAGCATTTCAAATGCATAGTAGGAGCGTGGCTTATCCATCATCACTTCCGCAAATTTCAGATATTCTTCCTTCGTCCAGAACTCCACTTCCTTGCTCGTCTGTACTTTCATGCAACCTGCACGCTTCGCCGGATTATAGGGCAGATTGTAAAAATTGACCGCATGGTTGAAGATTGCTGTAAGCTGTGCATGAATCGTTTTCAGATAATCACCGGAATATGGTTTTCCCTTCTCATCCCGGTATTTCATCAACTCATTCTGCCATGCGATTACATCCTTTGCTTCAATGTCTGCAATCTTGCGTTTGCCGAAGTAGGGAAGAATTTTCTTCTCTATCACATGGCTCTTGGATTCCCATGTGCTTTCCTTCAGCCTTGCCTTTTTATCCTCTGCATAGATTTCATAGAAGCTCGCAAATGTCATATCCAGCTTGGAATCCTGCTTTAATAATTGTTCTCGCTCCCACGCCAGTGCATCTCGCTTCGTCTGAAACCCTCTTTTCTGTGTCTGTTTCCGTTCCCCGGTAAAATCGGTATAACGGAACACTACCCGCCACGTTCCTGTGGCATTATCTTTGTATACAGCCATTCAACCACTTCCTTTCCCTTATTCGCTGTAACATACTTTTTTACGAAAGTAATTCGCATCCACTCTGCCCCTGACAGTGATATAGCCAAGTGCTTCCATCTCATCATTTAACTGTCTGACCAGCTTATAGGCATAAGATTTTGATACGCCTAAAGCGTCTGCTACATCCTGGGCTGTCATAAAATTCTTGTTCGTCATACACTTCATCTCCTCTCGTTTGTTTTTCATTTTCTTTGTTCTTCGCCATTCTCCCTCCCCCGTTCCTGACAAGTTGCCCTGCTCGGTACTTTGTCGTATTTCCACCTTCGGCACGCTCGCTTTTGGTCATCGCCTGTTCTTCCAGTGGTATCAGTTCGGATGGTCATTTAATTGTCTTAACTTATTTTGTTTAAGTTTCTGTATCTGTACTATGCTAACTTTTTTGAGTTAAGTCAATAGGTTTGCAGAAAAATTCTTAAATTTTTTAGTTTAAGTTTTCTTGCTATTCTCTTTTATCTGTGGTACACTCAGCTTAAACAGAAAAGTTTTATATCATCTGGAAGGAGATTCATACAATGGCAATCGGAAAACGTATTAAATTTTTTCGGAATAAAAAAGGCATGACACAAAAACAGTTCGGGGAGATGCTTGGTTTTCTCGGCAAAACTTCCGATGTGCGTATGGCACAGTATGAAGCAGAAGCAAGAATCCCCAAGTTTGACCTCTTAAAGGAAATGGCTGGCATCCTCAGTGTAAGCACCCACGCCTTGAATGTCCCGGACATTGACAGCTATATTGGTCTTATGCATACCTTTTTTGCATTGGAAGATATGTATGGACTGAAAATCAAAGACATTGACGGTGAACTCTGCCTTTGTCTTGACAGAAACAATCCATCCTATCTTTCCATGTTCGATATGTTCCATGCCTGGCAGCAACAGTCAGCAAAACTGGAAAACGGAGAAATCAGCAGGGAAGAATATGATGAATGGAGATACCAATATCCGGCACTTGATACATCCGGACATTATGCAAAAGTTCCTTCTCAGGAACTGAGCGATCTGCTCATCAAAGAACTTGATAAAGAATCGAAGAAAAAATAGACATCAAAAAAACCTTACCGATATTCAGTTTTCATTCTGAAAATCAGTAAGGTTTTTCTATACATAACTAAGATATTTTATTTTCTAAATAAGGATTGAATGTTGCCAAATCGTTGCCAACCATTAAACAAATTTGCTTGGAAGCGTTGATTTTACTGGACTTCTTTTGGCTGTTTCCTTATTCAAACTCGATGGTTGCCGGTGGTTTTCCTGTGCAATCATACATAACGCGATTGATGTGTTTTACTTCATTTACAATTCTGCTCGTTGTTTTTCCGATGACATCCCACGGAATTTCTGCGCTTTCGGCTGTCATGAAATCGGTAGTGGTTACGGCACGGAGGGCGATAGCATAATCATACGTTCTTTCATCTCCCATGACTCCGACAGAACGCATATTGGTCAGTGCTGCGAAGTACTGGCCGATTTCGTGAGCGATTCCGGCTTTGTCAATTTCTTCACGCCAGATTGCGTCGGCATCCTGAACCATTTTAACTTTCTCAGCGGTTACTTCACCGATGATACGAATACCAAGACCCGGACCTGGGAATGGCTGACGGAATACAAGATATTCCGGAATTCCGAGTTCAAGACCGGCTTTTCTTACTTCATCTTTGAAAAGGTTGCGCAGTGGCTCGATGATTTCTTTGAAATCTACGTAATCCGGCAGTCCTCCGACATTATGGTGAGATTTGATAACGGTGGATTCTCCGCCGACACCACTCTCTACAACGTCCGGGTAGATGGTTCCCTGTACAAGGAAGTCTACCGCACCGATTTTCTTTGCCTCTTCTTCGAAGACACGGATAAATTCTTCACCGATGATTTTACGTTTTTTCTCCGGCTCTTCTACGCCTTTTAATTTGGCATAGAAACGCTCCTGTGCATTAACACGGATGAAATTCAGGTCATACGGACCCTCCGGTCCGAATACAGCCTCTACCTCATCGCCTTCGTTTTTACGCAGCAGACCGTGGTCAACAAAAACGCAGGTGAGCTGATTGCCAACTGCTTTTGAAAGCATAACAGCTGCAACAGAAGAATCAACGCCGCCGGAAAGGGCACAGAGCACTTTTCCATCGCCAACTTTTTCTCGAATAGCTTTGATGG
Organism: Fusicatenibacter sp.; assembly: GCF_977045365.1. Classification (NCBI taxonomy): domain Bacteria; kingdom Bacillati; phylum Bacillota; class Clostridia; order Lachnospirales; family Lachnospiraceae; genus Fusicatenibacter; species Fusicatenibacter sp. The sequence goes on along the minus strand of NZ_CDRRUH010000043.1, from coordinate 16,853 downwards.
ATTCTTCCACGAAGGAGTCCATATGCCAGTCGCCGGCACATTTACATACATTGTATACAAAGTTGGAAAGCATCTTCTTTCCTTCTTTTGTATGAAGAACCTCTGGATGGAACTGGGTTGCATAGAGATTTTTCTCTACGTTTGCAACGGCTGCTACCGGACAGTCCTCCGTATGGGCAATGATTTCAAAGCCCGGGGCGGCTTTGGAAATATAGTCATTGTGGCTCATCCAGCAGATTGTTTTTTCAGATACATTTTCGAACAGTGCGGAACTGGTATCTACAGTTACCTCAATTTTTCCATATTCTCTGACCGGTGCTACTTCTACTTTTCCGCCGAGCAGATGCATCATCAGCTGTGATCCGTAGCAGATGCCGAGGATCGGGATTCCAAGTTCAAAAATTTCTTTTGTATAAGTCGGGGAATCCGGCAGATATGCGCTGTTCGGGCCGCCGGTGAAGATAATACCTTTCGGCTGAATTTCTTTGATCTTTTCGATGTCTGTTTTGTAAGAATAAATCTCACAGTAAACGTTGCACTCACGTACACGTCTTGCAATTAACTGATTGTACTGACCGCCAAAATCAAGTACGATAACCGTTTCTCTTTTCAAGAACGTTCCCTCCTGTTTTTTCTTCTGTGCATGATGAACTACATGCGTTTTTTGGGTTTGATGCTAATTATAGTAAAGAAACCGTAAAATTTCAACCCCCGAAGTACAGGAATCGTGTTCTTTTCGCTGTACTTCGGAGGTTTTTCTTTTTTTTCGGGTCCTTATTCTCCGATGGTGATGGTGTAGCCTGCCTGGAAGGTTTCACCGGCTTTCAGGTGCTGTTCGCCGTATTTGTCTTTTAATTCGCCGTCAAAGCCGACGTTGTCGCAGCGGCCGATCCATGGCTCGAGGCACACGAACGGGGCATCTGCTTTTGGCTTGGACCATACGCCGACGCTCGGGAATCCTTTGCAGGTGAGGGTGACATACGGTTTTCCCTCCACTTCTACGCCGACGCGCTCGACCTGGGTGTTGTCGAAGATCAGGGCGTCCTCGTCGAAGAGGGTTCTGGTGTACGGGATTCTGCCGTCCTGAAGTTTCAGTTTTCTCGGATGTGCGGCATCGACGCCTGCTGTTTCCGGGTCGATCAGGACGTATTCGAGTTCGGTCTCGGTGTGGTTTTCCAGGCCTTTGTTGAAGACGATGTCATACTGTTCCGGAATCATGAATGCAGGATGTCCGCCGACGGAGAAGTACATATCGTCATCACCGGTGTTTTCTACGTTCCAGGTGATGGTCAGGGTTCTGCCGGAGAGTTCCTGGGTTACAGTGAAGGCGAAATCGAACGGGTAGACTTTTTTGGTTTCTTCGGTCGATACCAGGCGGTGTACGGTTTTGTTTTCGGTGTTTTCGATGCACTCGAATTCGTTGTCACGGGCGAAACCGTGCTGGCCCATCGGGTATTTGACTCCTTTATGGGTGTAGAAGCCGCCGTTTACTTTTCCGACGAACGGGAACAGGACTGGTGCGTGGCGGTTCCAGAAGGCCGGATCGCCGATCCAGACTGCCTCGCGGTCGGCTGCTTTATCGTAAATGCTGCTAAGTTCTGCGCCGTGATCGCTGATCTGCACGCGCAGGTTTTCGTTTTCCATGGTTCTCATACTCTGTTTCCCCCTGTTTTCTTTCATTTTTTGTAACTATTCAGAGCCATGCGAAATTGCATGGCGCTGAATAGTTACCATTTTTAGAATTTATTCCGGATAGACGAGACGGGATTCATCAATTCCGTACAAAACCTCATCCAGGTATTTTTTGCCAAGGTAATTTGCCATGGACAGATTCATATCCAGATAGTTTCCGCAGTCTTTCGGAGATGCACCCGGGACTTCGCCCTTGAAATCGCGGATAAATTCATACATTTCTATTACGAGTGAAACGATATCTTTCGAGCTGTAATCACCGGCCAGCAGCAGGTAAAATCCTGTACGGCAGCCCATTGGACCAAAATATACGGTTTTATCTTTCCATTCTTCGTGATTGCGAAGGAACGTTGCGCCAAGATGCTCAATGGTGTGGACTTCAGCAGTATTCATAACAGGCTCATCGTTTGGAGATGTCATGCGCAGGTCAAAGGTTGTGATAACGCTGTCACCCACATGATCTTTTCTTGAAACGTAGACGCCTGGTTTAAGTTTGATATGGTCGATCGTAAAGCTTGCAATTTTTTCCATGACTGGTATTTTCCTTTCTTTCTGTCCTTTAATAGCTGCGGAGTTCATCATCGGTATCCGCAGTGTTTTCGATGGATTTGATGATGAGATCATAACTATAGGCATCGCTTACTTTTACAGTGACGCGGTCGCCGACTTTATGACCCAGAATGGCTTTTCCTAATGGCGAGTCGATACTGACGTATCCTTTGAGAGAATTACCACGAACGGTGGTGACAAGTTTGTAGGTTTCTGTCTCATCATCTTCTTCGATGTAAACCTGGACGGTATTGTTGATGCCGACTTCGTCGTCCTTTGAGGTATCTGAAATAACGTGGGCTGTTTTGATCATTTTTTCCAAATAGCGGATGCGGCTTTCGTTGCGGTTTTTGTCCTGTTTGGCAGCTTTGTATTCAAAGTTTTCGCTGAGATCGCCCTGGGCACGGGCTTCTTTTACAGCCTCGAGTTCTTTTGGACGGACAACCAGTTTGCGGTAGTCGATTTCTTCCTGCATTTTTTTAATATCGTTTTCGGTCAGTTTATCATACATGATTTTTCTACCTCTTTTCTTGTGAGGTTATTTTAGCACAGAATACGGCAAATTGGAAGTAGGAAGACAGCCACGGTAGAATCATGAGTAGAATCACTTTCTTACGCACCGGAACAGCAAATGTTCCGGTGCTGAATGAACTATAACGGTTCACTCAGCCGTGTCGCTTGGTTTTGAAGGCGGAGTTCCTTTGTTGTCGCTGTTATTTGGCATTTTTCCACCTTTGGGATCGCTCATCGTTTTAACAGACCGGGTTCCGGCGGTGGTGATGATGTCCGTGAGGGTGATCTCTTCGTTGTCGGTACCGGCAGTCAGAGTATACGTTGCGTCCAGTTTCATTTCGGGGCAGGTCAAAACGATGCTGGCGTAGGCTTTTTCAGGTGTAACCGTGAAGAGGGCACTTCCATCGCTGTCTGTCAGTGTGATGGTAGTGTCAGCGGACTGGGTTTCCGTACTGTAATAGGTGATAACGGGCTGGGTGGAAGCTTCGTCGAAGCTTTCCGTCATGCCGGCACTGCCGATAGCAGCTAAGGTTCCGCCGGTCACAATTGCACTTCCGTCATAATCGAGGGCACTGTCACCATCGCTGGTCGGCCCGTACACGATCGTAGTTCCGCCGGTCACGAGAAGACCGCCGTTGGAATCAAGACCATCACCATCGGCGGATACGGTCAGGGTTCCGCCGGTAATTTTAATGCAAAGCTCAGAGTTGCCTCCACCGCCAGGGCCTCCCTGCATCATCTGTGGAGCATCGCCGTCAGACGGAGCGTTCCCCGGATCGAAGTCCTGCGGCGCATTTCCGCCAGACGGAGCGTTCTCCGGATCGAAGTCCTGCGATGGCTGCATATCGCTGCCGTTTTCTGTATCAGGCGGCATTTGCACAGGTTCCTTTCCGTCTGCCTCGCCGGATATGCTGCTATCATCACCGGAGTTTACAGCAGCACTGCTATCGTTGTTTGAGCTTGCGGCATTGCTGTCATCGTCACCGGAACCGGCAGCATTGGCGCCAGGATTTATGGCGTTGGCGCCATCGTCGCCGGAATTTGCGGCATTGATGCCATCGTCGCTGGCATTTACGGTAATGTCACCACCATTGACCACAACGCGTTTTCCTTCCAGTCCTTCGTAGCTTTTTTCAACAAGGATCGTTCCGCCATGAATGACGGTGTCGAGATCCGCATGGAAACCGTCGTCACCGGAGTTTACGGTGATGGTTCCGTCATCGACAACAATGCTGCCGGTTGCATGGAAGCCGTCCTGTTTCGCCTCGATCGTAAAAATCCCACCAGCAATATAGATATTTCCAAGCTCTGTGTCATCCGTATTCTTCGCTTTGACCGCACTGTTTGCAGCATCAATGTCAAAGCTTCCATCCAGAATTTTAAGCTGATCTTTGGCTGTGATCCCGTTATCTGCAGCAGTGATTTTGTAGGTTCCACCAGTGATAACAAGGTCATCTTTGGATACAATCCCGTGTTTGTAGTCTGCCTCGATGGTCAGACTTCCTGTCCCGTTGCAGACAAGATCTGATTTGGAGAAGATAACGCCGTCTACCGTGTTGTCGTCAATCTGAGTGTACTCGTTTCCACCGCCAAGCGTGTTGCTGCTGTTTTCAGCAAGCGTGATGAAAACTTTGTCCGCTTCACGAACGTAGATGGCAGCATTCGTCTCACAGTTGATATGGACTCCATCGAGTACGATCTGAACCTTGTCGGAATCGGATGCGTCTACGATAATCTGGCCATTCTCAAGTGTTCCGCTTACGATGTAAACGCCTTCTTCCGTGATGGTAATTGTGCTGCCATCTGCTTTGACTCCGCTGCCGGAGACGGTAGCTGTCGTCTTATTAAGTGTAATTTTTACGGCTTCCGACGCTTTGTAGCTTCCGCTCTTCTCACGGTCTGTGAATTCGGTGTCGATAGTGGATTCGGTCAGTTCCAGGTCAAAATTAATATCGGAAGCACTTTCCATTGCATTTTCCGAATCTGTGCTCTCTGATGTGGTATCCGCGTTGTCGGCAGATGTTTCGCCGGTTGACTCTGTACGGGCAGATTCGGCATTTACAGAGCCGGAAGATGTCACTGCTGTGCCGCATCCGCCGAAGGCCAGCGATGATGCAAGAAGCAGGCTGACGACTGCGCCGGTCTCTTTTTTTCTGTTTTTTTTCTTTCTGTTTTGATTCATTATAATTCCTCCCTTCCGGTCTGTGCACGACTGCACAGGATTTCAAGGTTTCCGTTTCTGCAGCGGAGCTGGTCAATCATGTTTTTCTCTTCGCCTTCCTCGCGGAATACGATGCGATACTCCAGCTTGAAAAGACTTCCCATATTCGTGGTTTTTACCTGTACAAGCTCGCAACGGGTCAGATACCTGGCAAAGATATCGTCAAAAACACTGGTATAATCAAGGGACTCCGGTTCCAAGATTTCCATTGACGAGCATGATCACCATCTGTACGATCACAGGCATCAGAACAAGCGTGACAGCAAAGCTTTTGGTGCATTCGCTTTTGTACCTGTAAACAGCAGCGATCAACAGTCCCAGAATCAGAGACACTGCTGTGCAGGCAAGGAACTGACCAAAGGTGAAGGCGGCTGTTGTTTCCGTAAAGATTGAATTGAATATTGTGTTAAGCATTGCTAATTCCTCCCAGAATTTTTTTATCTTCTTTTTTGTGAAACAGAGTATGTTTGAAAAGGCTTTTCGCAAGCTGTGAGTCCACCCACTGCTTCTTGCTTCTTGCTTTTCGCAATAGTCGCAGAGGACTTACCTGATTCAGCTAACGGAATGCTGTTTTTGATACGGTTTGCCGGATATCTGTGAATGGTATGAAAGCTTTTTCTTCTGATGCTTTCTGATTTTCGATCTGATAGGCAAAGCCGTATTTAGAAAATGATGCCGGATAGATTGCAAGATCATCCAGAATTTTGCTAAACCATAGGGGCACAGCACCTGGTGTTTTCACCTCCATGAGATACCAGCCTGGTTCTAAAAGCCTGATTCCTTCCGTTGGACCGTCAAGACACAGATTGTCGGTACGCCATCGGATATTGGTGTCGAAGGTAACACGAAAGTTCCTGTCTTCCGTGCCGAAGCAGGCGATGCGGTCGTAGGCGATGTACATAGCGGGAGCAAGCCCCCGGTAGTAGTTGCGAAACCAAGTGATTTCGTGGAGAATCTGGCTGTCGAAGCCCGGTTCTGATTTTCCCGCAAGATAGGGAACCGCTTCTGATAATATCATGCGCTCGCGGCGTTTGTAGACGATTCTTTCATATTTTTTCTTTAGTTCTACGTATATGGGGCTGGTCTCTTTGGCCGGACCATAACTGCGGAGTCGCAGTTTTTCTTTGTAGACGGGTTTTTCCAGCGAACGGCGGATGAGCTGGTGATCCGGGGTATCGTAATAGAGGCTGCAGATGGTATCAAGGCCGTATTCATCCATCTGCAGATGACCCGGAAGGCTCTTGCGAAGCTTGCGGGCCATGATCGGGGAAAGCATGTATTTTGTTTCATACCGTTGGAAGGTCATGGGAATCTGTTGGCTTTGCATCATAATCGATTGATCCTTTCGTTTGATTTACTTCCGGAAATGTTTTTTACATTTTTAAGTATAATGAGGAAACTTTAAAGGAACCTTAAAGAATGGACGGAAAATGTGAAAGGTTTGTGAAAAGACGGACCTCTGTAATCCGGATCGCTTTTTGAATACCATATAAAAAAAGAAAGAGCCCTTTTCCGGACAAATTCGTTAAAAGCGGATTTGTTCGGAACGGACTCTTGCAGCCGATATGCAACGTCATGAAACATATAAAATAGGAAAAGCGTCAAAAATCATCTTGGCCAGCGCTCTTTTCTGGACATGAGTGGCGCGAATGGTACATGAGGATGCGTCTGGTACCAGTAAGCTGTGGTAGCGACATCATCCTGACGTTCAAAGAGACCTCCATGACTGACGCCAATCTGCTGAAGGGTTACCTTAAGATCCTTCTCAAAAAGGATAGGATCAAGAAGGTGCCAGCGGTAGAAGCTGCGCTGTGGCATCTGATCATCATTGTGGTAATCATTATGAAGGAAGGTATCGTGGGTAGAGTAGTAAGGATATCCAAGATACGGAGTGCAGTACTGATTTTCAACGGTTTGGCCATTTTGCTGTGTTGCAAAGCTCCAGGCACCACCGAAGTAATCTTCTGTTCCGGTTCCGCAGATGGTTGGATAATCCTTGTCTCCATCGATGTAGAATTTCATCTCACCTTCTCCGTACCAGTAGCGTTCGAGGCTGGTCAGTGCAAGATAAGTTCCAACGTACTGGCCTTTCCCTTTGATGTTGTCGAGGACAACGTAGTCTTTTGCCTTTTCCGTGATACGCTGACGACGCCACTGGGCATGGAAATAGGCAGCATCTTCCGGAACCGTCGTCAGACAATAGTCGATCTGATAAAAGAAGGCCGGAATCGGCTCATCACACTGATTTTCAATGGTAATACGGGCGTTTTTACGGAACGGCATCGGGAAATAGCTGTTGAAACCACGGGTCGGATTGACAGCAATCGGGACTGAGTTTACCTGGTAGGAAACACCGAAGCCGCAGCAGAAGAAATCGCCAAGCGGGCATTCAACGGATGGGAATTCTTCATCGTCCCAGTACATGCGCAGAACAAGATCCCGCAGAACATAACGGTTACGTTCACTGGTACGGTCTGTGACGGTGATCCAGATGTGCTGAATGATGCCTTCTCCCTGGATCTCACCAAGTGTTACGGTCTCTCCTGCTTCTATTTTCGGGATACACGGGGAACCTTTTCTGGACGGACCAAGATCGCTGGATGCCATGCCGCCTTTTCCTTTTTCTCCATTCCGGTTTTCCCAGTTAATAGAACGGGACTGTCCGCTTTTCAGCTGGAAAATGTTTTGTAAACCACAATCAAACATCATATATTCCTCCTTTTGTTTTCTTTTGTTTTTTCTCTCTTGGAAGCTTTTGATTTCTGCTTTTTTGTGTGTCTGCCTTTCCTACCCTGCCGTCATTTTTCCATTTTTCCGGAATTTTGTTTCTTTCATCCTTTTGCCGGAAAGACTGCTTTAAAACAGATGCCATCTCGTGTCCGCTTTGCGGTGATTTTTCCCTTATGTGCCTTTACAATTGCAGCTGCCACAGAAAGGCCGATTCCATAGCCGCCGCTTTCCCTGGCCCGCGACACATCCGCACGGTAGAAGCGGTCAAAGAGGCGGTTGAGATCACCTTCCGGCAGGGTATCGCAGGTATTCTGCACCGAAAATTCTGCTTTTTTGCCGTTTTTTCGCCAGAAAATGTGGATTTTTCCACCCTCCGGAGTGTATTTAACGGCGCTATCCACAAGAAGAGAAACGAGCTGGTGGATTCTTGCGGCATCCCCTTCCATATGGAGTTCTTCTGCAATATCGCTCTGCAGCGCGATCTGTTTCGTAACCGCAGGGGCTTCAAAGGACGTTACAGCATCCATGATGGTTTCTGACGCATTCCATGTTTTCAGCTCCAGTTTTCCGCCACCTTCCTCCATTTTTGCAAGCGTCAGAAGCTGTGTTACAAGACTGTTCAGACGCTCAATCTGGTGATGAATGCTCTCCGTCCACTCGCTTAAGACCTCCAGCCCGCTTTTTCCCGGCATCATAATATCCAGGATCATGCCGTCATAGTTTCCGCTCTCTGCCCAGTCCGCAGCATCAATTCCATTATAAACAACATCTACAGAATAATGGTTATGTGTAAACACTGCTTCCAGCGCGTGCGCCATCTCTTTTTCATCTTCTGCCAGCAGCAGTCTCATATCGGTTCTCCTTATTTTGGTAAACAGGTTACCCTACACTCTGTGTGTGCATTCTGTGTGCATAACCAAAAAACATCCGACCGGCACTTTTGCATGGGTGCTCGCAGCCGGATGTTCGGTTTGCATTCATTTTCTTTTTTTCTCTGCCCGTCTCCGCAGCAGCTCTTTTGCGCCTGCATACAACAGAAAATATACCGTCAGAATCATAACAACTACAATCCTGTTATCTTTCAGGCTGAAAAAAGAGGTCACATTGACTGCCGCCAGAAACAGCAGCAGTGACACACTGAGATCAATTTTTTCTTTTCTGTCGGCCAGCACCATTCCTGCGGCCGCCAGAACCAGAAGAACGGCAATTCTTGCAATCAGATTTGCCATTTTGACGCCTCCTTACTGTTTCCGGAAGGTAATTTCCCCGGTTTTATCATCCATACCATCGACGATGGCAAGAGATTCCAGATGAATGCCGCGGTCACGCAGCAGTTTTCCTCCGATCTGGAACCCTTTTTCGATGACAACGCCTGCTCCTACGAGCTCTGCACCGGAATCCTGTACCAGGGTTGCCAGTCCTTCCAGCGCTTTTCCGTTTGCCAGGAAATCATCGATCAGGAGAACTTTGTCTCCTTTTCCCAGAAATTCTTTGGAAACAATGATATCATAAACTCTTCCATGGGTGAAAGATTCTACTTTTGTGGTATAAACATCGCCGGCGATATTTTTGGTCTGCGTTTTCTTTGCAAACACAACCGGAACATTAAAAATTTCAGCCACAACACAGGCAATTCCGATTCCAGATGCCTCGATGGTCAGGATTTTCGTGATCTCTTCTCCCGCAAAACGACGCTGAAACTCTTTTCCGATTTCCCGGAACAGATTGACGTCCATCTGATGATTTAAAAAGCTGTCCACCTTCAGGACATTTCCCTCGCGTACTTTTCCGTCTCTGCGGATTCTGTCTTCCAATAACTGCATTTTTTTGAAGCCTCCCGAATTTTTATTATACCCATTGTACTTACTTCTCACTGGAAATGCAAGTCCAAATCCATCAAATTTCGCACTGTCTCAAATTTTATTCATGGCAGCCGCCGGTGTCTCTGCATCAGAGATCCTCTTTCCGGTCCAGATCCTTTAATTCCCACGCGGCTTCGACCCGGAACGGAATTACCGATTCCCAGTGCCGTTTCAGCACCTTTTTCCCGCCGCGGTCGCCGGAAAGTTCTTTTAGTTCTGAAAAATAAGGTTTTGAGAACCACGCCGGATTGCCGCTCTTGCCGCCGCAGAAAACACAGCCAAGTGGAGTCTTCTGCGTCTCCATGGATTCCAGAAAACGCTCCGCCGTCTCTTCCTTCAGGTACGGCTGATCCGCCACAAAGCACGCGCAGGCATCAGCATTTTGCTTCTCCGCCGCCTCGATTCCCGCGCGGATCGTATAGGAAATTCCTTTTTCGCTGTCCGGTGAAAACACCGTCTGCAGACGCCCGGCTTTTACCAGCGGCGCAAGCTCCTCCAGAATCCTTTCATACTGCGTCACAACCAGCAGTTCCCAGTTCTCATGCCTTCCGGCAATTTTGGCCAGCAGTTCCAGCAGATGGCGGTACACCGCCTTTCCATCCAGCGGATAGAGCAGCTTATTTTCCCCGAACCGTCTGCTGTTCCCGGCTGCCAGATAAAGTATCGTTACTCGCATTCTTTTTCCGCAATTCCCATTGCAATCTGCTCACTCGTGATCGGCAGTTCGCGGAACCACAGGCCCGTCGCATTGTAGATCGCATGTGCCAGCGCCGGGGCCGGTGTGTTGATGACGATCTCACCGATCGATTTTGCACCGAACGGACCGGTCGGCTCGTAGCTGCTCCGGAATTCCACGCGAAGTTTGCCCATATCGAGACGTGTCGGCACTTTATACTGCATAAACGAATTGTTGATCATCTGTCCCTTGTCCGTGTACTGGATATTTTCAAACAGCGTCATGCCGATACCCTGCACCAGACCGCCCTCGACCTGCACGCGCGCAAGGTTCGGGTTGATGACGGTTCCGCAGTCGACAACGGCGGCATAATCGAGAATCTTAACCTCGCCGGTCTCTTTATCCAGCTCGATCTCGACCGCACCAGCCATATAAGGCGGCGGCGATACCGGAGAGCAGTTGCTTTCCGTCGCTTCCAGCGCGATGCCGTTATTGCACATGGCCGCTGTTGCGATTTCTTCCATCGTCATGCTGCTTCCGCTCTTTTCATGCACGACACCGGTACCGGTAAATTCCACTTCATCTTCCGGCACATTCATCCGCTCTGCCGCCAGGGCACAGATCCGTTTCCGAAGCGTCATGCAGGCTTTTTCCACCGCTTTTCCGGTAATGTACGTCGTACTCGATGCATAGGAACCGGAGTCATACGGGGACGTATCGGTATCTGCGCCGACAACGGTAATATCATCCACATCACACTCCAGGCACTCTGCCGCCATCTGGGACAGAATCGTATCGCAGCCGGTTCCCATATCGGCCGCTGCAATCAGCATCGTGTAGCCGCCGTCGTCGTTGACTTTGATCGTCGCCGATCCGACATCGAGATTGGAAATACAGGAGCCTTGCATCGCCATCGCGATGCCGACGCTGCGCACCTTTCCATTTCCCATATCGCAGCACGGATATTTCTCATCCCAGCCGATCATCTCTTTCGCACGCTCCACGCACTGGTCAAGCGCACAGCTGTTTGCCGTTTCGCCATAGTAAGCCGGCATGAACTGTCCCTCACGGACCATGTTCTGCTCCCGGATCCGGATCGGATCGATGCCAAGACGCGCTGCCATCTCACTGACAGCAGATTCTACGGCAAAGATACCCTGCGTCGCACCGTATCCGCGGTAAGCACCGGCTGACATTACGTTGGAATACACAACATCATACGCAAACCGGTAAGCCTCAAGAGATCCATACATCGGAATCGATTTGTGGCCGGAAAGGCCGACCGTTGTCGGTCCATGCTCGCCGTATGCACCCGTGTTGGAAAGTGTATACAGATCGATCGCACGGATTCTTCCGTCCTTCATCGCACCGAGGCGGATCGTTACTTCCATCTCATGGCGCGGTGTGGATGCTGTCTGGGACTCTTCTCTCGTAAAGATCATTTTCGACGGTTTTCCGGTTTTCCAGGTTACAAATGCCGGGAAAATTTCGGCAACCACCGTCTGCTTCGCTCCGAATCCGCCGCCGATTCTCGGCTTGGAAACACGGATCTTCGATTTCGGAATGCCGAGTGCATTGGACAGAATGCGGCGCGCATGGTAAACGATCTGGGTCGAGCTCAGCACATTCAGCCGTCCGTAGGTATCCATAAAGCAGTATGTCCGGAACGTCTCCATCATCGCCTGCTGGGCTGCGCGTACATGATACGTATGCTCTACGACCTCATCGCACTCTGCGAGCACGGCTTCCACATCTCCGTTGTGATCTTCCGCACTTGCACAGAGATTTCTCTGATTGTCCGCACCGACCGGACAGAGCGATTTCCAGCTTTCCTCCGGATGCACCAGCAGTTCATTATCCTTGGACTGATGAAAATCCAGAATGGCCGGAAGCACTTCGTACTCTACTTTCAGGAGCTTCCGCGCACGGTCCACGCATTTTTCATCTTTTCCGGCAATAATCGCCACCGGATCTCCCACGTAGCGCACATGCTGATCGAGGATCAGACGGTCATACGGGCTTGGTTCCGGGTAGGTCTGTCCTGCCATTGTAAAACGCTGTTTCGGCACATCCTCCCAGGTATAAATCGCCTCAATGCCCGGAACACGCTCTGCTGCCGTCTTTTTCACGGATTTTACGATTGCATTGGCATGCGGACTCCGCAGTACCTTGACAATCAGACAGTCCTTCGGCGCCAGATCATCTACATAAACCGGCTTTCCGGTTACCAGCGCGAGGGCATCCTTTTTGATCACCGGCTTATTCACACTGCAGAGCTGATCGGTTCTTCCCGACCAGTCCGGTTCATAGATATGATTTTCTCTGCTCATGACGCACCTCCCTGCTGCTTTTTCCAGGCAAGGAAATTCAAAATTCCCCGAAGCTGTCCTTCATATCCGGAACAGCGGCAGAGATTTCCCGCCAGATATTCTTTAATTTCTTCCTCACTCGGATCCGGATTTTCCCGGAACAGCGCAATCGCATTCATAATCATCCCCGGATTGCAGAACCCGCACTGCTCGGCGCCCTGTCCGGCAATAAAGGAACCAAATTCTTCTGCTTCCTCCTGCAGGCCTTCCAGCGTATCCACCTTACATCCATTCGCCCGCGCCGCAAGCACCGAACACGACAGCACCGGTTTTCCCTCCAGAAAAACCGTACACAGCCCGCAGTTCGACGTCTCACAGCCGCGCTTCACACTGTAGCATCCCTGGCTTCTCACAAAATCGATCAGGAGCATGTCTGCATCAATTTCCGCTTCCGTCTTCTTTCCATTTAAGATCATCGAAATCTTCATCACTGCTCCTCCTTCTTCTGAATTTCTTCCATACATCTGCGCAGCAGCACCCGTCCCAGATGATGACGATACTCTGCACTTCCGCGCATATTACTGCCATACGTAAACTGATCAGAAATCTCCGAAGCCGCCGCCTTCAGCTCCTCCGCAGATGCCTTTCCAGCCGCCAGCTTTTCCGCCAGCTCCGCCGGAAGCTCTACACGTGCCGCCTTCGCCGGTCTTGCCCCAAGCACCGCGCATCCTTTTCCGTCTTCCACCCGCACCGCACACGTCAGTACCGGGAAATCCGTTCTGGAATTTCGATGACTCTGATAAACCGTAACACCCTCATGCTTCTTCACAATCAGCCTCACCAGCACATCCCTGTCTCTCTTTGAACAGGCAAACTCCGCCAGCGGCATCCGTCCCGCATGAACCAGCTCCACCTCCGTATCCAGCGCCAGAAACAGCGTCAGCACATCCGAAAATCCAAATCTGCCGAAAATACTGCCTCCCACCGTAGCCAGATTCCGGAACTGCACCCCGACAATACTCCGCACACTCTCCCGTGCCGCACCGTCGGTATAAGCATTCAGCCCCTCATGCTCCTCCATCTGCCGCAGCGTCACCATACATCCAATCGAAAACTCCTCCTCGGACTCTTCAATCTGATCCAGTCCCAGCCCGGACAAATCAATCGCCGTCTGCACCTGCCTCTGCCCCATCTTCGTCCAGAGCATCCCGCCCAGGATACAGGCGCTTCTCTTCTGATTCAGCTCATACGCCTCCTCCAGCGACCCCACCCGGACATAATCCTTAATCTTAATCATACTTACCCTATATCCTCCATTTTTCAGGTTATTTTTACGCAATATAGAAGCCCATATATTTGATATTATACCCGACCTGCTCCCTCCTTTCAACTTTTTTCTATTTTTTTCAAAAAAACCCTTGCATTTTCCCTCCACATCCAGTATAATCATTCAATGTCGGAAGTCATTCTGACACAAAACAAAATACATGGACGGATTCCCGAGTGGCCAAAGGGGACAGACTGTAAATCTGCTGCAAATTGCTTCGATGGTTCGAATCCATCTCCGTCCATATGCCGCAGTGGCGGAACTGGCAGACGCCCGGGACTTAAAATCCCGTGGGTAGTGATACCCGTACCGGTTCGATCCCGGTTTGCGGCACGATTAAGAGCTCTGATTCATACGAATCGGAGCTCTTTTTCCATTTCTATTTTTCAACCTCCCGTCCCCACTTCCTCACCTCTTTTTCAACACCTTCCCACTCTCACCCAACACTCTCACGCCGATCCGCCCCCGGCGGATCCAGCCGCCCTGCCCTACGCATCACGCAAGACCGGGCGGGCGGCGGCGAGGCGTCCGTCACTCCTCACATCTATGCAGTACCACTCCCGATAACGGCAGCAAATCCATCTCCAGTATGCCCGCCGGTGCCTCGATCTCCTTCTCCTCCGAAGAAAATCCCACCGCATCCGTCGCAAACACCTGCGTCAGCTTCGCCACCGAACTCCGGTTAATCCCGGTAAGCCACACCGGAATCTCCACATGCACCCTCTCATTCCGGTTATTAATCACCACAATCACCTGCTCCTCCTGATTAAACCGTCCATAAGAAAGCACATTGTAATCATGGTACAGAAATTTCAGCGATCCCATCGCCAGCACCGGAAATCTCCGATGCACCGCAATCATTTCTTTATAGAATCGGATCAGCTCCTGATCCTCCTGTCCCCAGGGATACGTCCTCCGGTTATCCGGATCCGTAAACCCGACCTGGCCGGCCTCATCCCCATAATACAGCGTCGGCGCCCCCGGCCACGTCATCTGAATCACAACCGCCTCGCGCAGCACCGCCTTATTCGTATTCTCCGCAGCCGCATACGGCCCAACATTCGCCACACGCCCCACACGATGATTCGTTCTCGTGAGGAAACGCGAATGATCATGATTATCCAGCTCATTCATCGCCGTATACAGCGAAGGCGCATAAAACGCCGGCATATGATACGTCATCGCCCCGATAAAACTCTCACTGTTTCCGAGAAGCCCCTGGTTAAACTCATCACTGTGCTTCTCCATACCCGTGAGGAACCAGGAAACCGGCTCCATAAACGCATCATAGTTCATCACTGTATCCCACTCGTCGCCCTGCAGCCAGCTCATCGCATCGCCGTAGTGCTCCGCCAGAATAATCGCCTCCGGATTCGCCTCCTTCACAACGCGCCGGAACTCCTTCCAGAACTTGTGGTTAAACTCCGGGCTGTGTCCTAAGTCAGCGGCCACATCCAGCCGCCAGCCGTCCGCATTAAACGGCGGAGAAACCCACTTCGCGCCGATGCGCATAATATCCTCCATCAGCTTCTCCGAACCCTCGTAGTTCAGCTTCGGCAGCGTATCATGGCCCCACCAGCCGTCATAAAACTCATTGTACGGCCAGTTATGCTCATTATAAAACTTAAAAAACGTGTGATACGGACTGTCCTGCGCCACATACGCGCCCGGCTCATAGCCCTTTCCAGCCTCATAAATCCGCTCGCGGTCCAGCCATTTGTTAAACGAACCACAGTGGTTGAAAACGCCGTCCAGAATCACCTTCATGCCGCGCTTGTGCGCCTCCTCCACCAGGTGGATAAACAGTTCATTGCTCGCCTCCAGGTTCGCCTTGTTCGTCACACGGTCAATATACCGCGTTGCCCGCGTATTGTCCTTGTCGCCCGGCCAGAGCAGATCGCCTTCGTCGGAGACAATCTTTCCGAAATGCGGATCAATATAGTCATAATCCTGAATATCATACTTATGGTTCGACGGCGAAACAAACACCGGATTCAGATAAATGACCTGCACACCGAGATCCTGCAGATAATCCATCTTGTCAATGACGCCCTGCAGATCGCCGCCGTAGAAATTGCGGACATCCATCTGCTCCGGGAAGCGGTTCCAGTCATCCACCTTGTTGACCTGCTCACCGATGTAGCTGTACTCTCCCGTCAGCACATCGTTGGACGGATCTCCGTTGCAGAAGCGGTCCACAAAAATCTGATACATGACAGCGCCCTTCGCCCAGTCCGGCGTATGGAAGCCCGGGATAATGCCGAAAGAGTACATCTCCTGCAGCTCTCTTGTGACACCGAGCTTGTTGTAATAGCAGACCACGCGGCCTGCCTGAATCTCAAAAAAATAGCGGATCGGCTCATTTCCGACCGGAATCTCGATCTCGTAATAATCAAAACCGTTCCGGACCAAACCGACCTGCATCTGTGCACGGATGGAACCGCTGATGAAATAAACCGCATCTACATTATTTTTCAGGGTACGGAACCGGATCTTCACCGTGTCGCCCGGGTTCGGCTCAAACGGAATCTGATACTGCGGGGATTCATCGCTGTAGAGCGCATGCTTGTTGAACATCGCCCGCATCTGTGACATATACTGCTGCATTCTTGTTTTATCCATGAACTAACGCCTCTGTCTTTCTCAATCATTCATTCCTTATATTTTACCCCACACCGCCATGTAATACAACCTTTTTCTGAACACATGTAACGATTGTGTTTATTGGATTTTTATATAGTAAAAGAGCCAGCGGGGTACGCTGGCTCTTTTGGAGAAGGTATTTCTCTTATGGGGTGTAGCAAAAACTATATAATGTATTGGGGGGTTTTTACAGTTATTATAGTACCATACGTCCCTCGAAAAGTCTGCACAAATCGCGATTTTTTTTCATTTGATTCTTATTCAAAATAACGATGAATTTTTCCGGCGTTTCGGATTTTCTGTTTTAATTTGCACAAACGCCCGTAAAATC
>NZ_CDRRUH010000042.1:0-28753 GCF_977045365.1 Fusicatenibacter sp. | reverse complement strand
TAAATCAGGCTTCTCTGACCGGAGAATCTGTTCCGGTACGCCGTACCTTAGGTTCCGTTGTCTATGCGGGAACGGTTCTTGAGGAGGGCGAGCTTACCATTCTTGTGAAGCAGACCGGCGGATCCAGTCGTTACGAGAAGATTACCGCGATGATCGAAGAGTCCGAGAAACTGAAATCCGGACTGGAGAGCAAGGCAGAGCATCTGGCAGACCGTCTTGTACCGTATTCCCTTGGCGGAACGGCGTTGACGTATCTTCTGACCAGAAATGCAACGAAAGCACTCTCTATTCTGATGGTAGACTTTTCCTGTGCGTTAAAACTTGCCATGCCGATTTCCGTTCTCTCTGCAATCCGCGAGGCAAACCAGCACAAGATCACCGTAAAGGGCGGTAAATTCCTGGAGGCTGTGGCGGAAGCGGATACGATCGTTTTCGATAAGACCGGAACACTGACAAAAGCGCAGCCGACCGTAGCAGAGGTGGTATCCTTCAGCGAAACAAAGAGCACGGATGAGCTTCTGCGCATCGCAGCCTGCCTGGAAGAGCATTTTCCGCATTCCATGGCAAAAGCCGTAGTAGACGCGGCAAAAGAGAAACATCTGGATCACGAGGAGATGCACTCCAAAGTAGAATATATCGTTGCACACGGTATTTCTACAACGATCAATGGCAAAAAAGCGATTATTGGAAGTTATCACTTCGTATTTGAGGATGAGAACAGTATCATTCCGGAAGGAATGGAAGAGAAGTTCCGTCATCTGCCGGAGGAGTATTCTCATCTCTATCTTGCCTTAGAAGGTGTACTTGCAGCAGTTATCTGCATTGAGGATCCGCTTCGTCCAGAGGCGGCCGAAATTATCCGTCAGCTGAAAAAAGCAGGTCTGAAAAAAATCGTCATGATGACCGGAGACAGCGAGCGCACGGCAAAAGCGATCGCGAAGAAGGTCGGCGTGGACGAGTACTATGCTGAGGTACTGCCGGAGGATAAGGCAAACTTTGTGGAGAAAGAAAAAGCAGAGGGACGTAAAGTCATTATGATCGGTGACGGTATTAACGATTCACCGGCACTTTCTGCCGCAGACGTTGGAATCGCCATCAGCGAGGGCGCAGAGATTGCGCGTGAGATCGCGGATATCACCGTTGCCGCAGACGATCTGGCAGAAATTCTGGTGCTTCGTATGCTGAGCAACCGTCTGATGAAACGGATTCATAAGAATTACCGCTTTATCGTTACGTTCAATGCCGGACTGATTCTGCTCGGCGTGGGCGGCATTTTACAGCCAACCACTTCCGCACTGCTTCACAATACATCTACTCTTTACATTGGCTTAAAGAGTATGGGTAACCTGCTGGACGAGCCGGTATAAAAAACAGAACAGAATAGCAACGGGAAAGCCGCTGGAGTCTTCTTCTTAAGATTCCAGCGGCTTTTTAACAAAAGCAGGGAAAGCCTCTGCTTCCATTGCGAATATTCTTTCACCAGCGTGATGTGAAAAAGAAAATGATACAATTTTCTCAAGAAAAGCCGGAAAAATTTGCAGGATATCCTTGACAAAATCCGACAAAAACGATATGATATACCCAACAGTTAGATGTAGCTAACTAAAGTACAACGGATAAAACCAAAAATCATACGGGATCCCGGTAGAGGGATTCTTTCTTAAAACACAGGAGTTAGAATAAACTAATTTCAAGTAGCATAAGATAACAACAGAAAGGCAGGTAGAGAAGATGAGTGTCGTAATTATCGGTGGAAATGAAAGAATGGTGTGTCAATATACAGATATCTGTAAAGACTATGGATGTAAAGCAAAGGTGTTCCCGAAAGAGCATGGCTCCGTTAAGAAAAAAATCGGGAATCCGGATCTGATGATTCTCTTTACCAACACCGTATCCCACAAAATGGTGATCACTGCTTCCCAGGAAGCAAAGAAAAACAATATTCCGATCGCAAGAATCCATACCAGCAGTGCCACCGCACTTCGCTCGGTATTAGATGAGCACTGCGCAGCAGCAATGTAAGAAGGAGACGTAAAAGGCATGATTGAGAGATTTTTGATCGAACACTGTTCGGCAACGCTGGCTTCCATCAAAGCCGCAAATTTATGTAATATGACATTTTCATCCAAAGAAGAACTGGAAGATCAGATTTCATACTGGAGTGCCTGTCTGGAACCAAAAGGAATTCGCATCTTTGTATTGCGGGAGCATGAGACGAGAGCACTGGTCTATGTGTACCGTGAAGGGCTTCTCCAGAAGGAGCTGGAAAATCCGGAGAATGCAGCGTTTTTAAAATCCTATGGATATGAAAATACAGACATTGCTTATGCACTGAATCGCCTAAAAACCCGGGTGGCAGAGTGTAAAGAAGGATTTCCGCATGAGATCGGTGTGTTTCTCGACTATCCGCTCGGTGATGTGATCGGTTTTATTGAGAACAAAGGCCACAATTATAAATGCAAGGGATGCTGGAAGGTCTATTGCAATGAGTGCGAAACACAGAAAACATTTCAGCGCTATCAGAAATGCAGAAACGTGTATCTGCGTCTCTGGAAGCAGGGAAGAAGCGTTTTACAGCTCACCGTAGCTGTTTAACATAAAATCCTGCATACCATAAAAAGGGCAGTAGGATCGGGGAAAGAAAAATCCCCCGGAATCAGAAAATAAAGAAAGAAGGATTTGAAACATGAGCAAAGTAGCAGTAGTTTATTGGAGTGGAACCGGCAACACAGAAATGATGGCACAGAAAGTAGCAGAGGGAGCAAAAGAGGCAGGCGCAGAAGTTTCTGTTCTGACTTGCGCAGATTTCTCTGCGGATGATGTAGATGCATACGATGCAATCGCTTTCGGATGCCCGGCTATGGGGGCAGAAGAGCTGGAAGATACCGAGTTCGAGCCAATGTTCTCCGCATGTGAATCCAAACTCTCCGGAAAGAAAATCGCTCTGTTCGGTTCCTATGGATGGGGAGACGGCGAGTGGATGCGCACATGGGAAGAAAGCTGCAAAAATGATGGCGCCGAGCTGGTATGCGACAGCGTGATCTGCGCAGACGCGCCAGATGATGAAGCTGAGGCAGCATGCATTGCACTTGGAAAAGCACTCTGCTAAGCATAAATAAAAAGGAAGAAAAAGCGGCAGCCCTTTTGTCTGGGACTGCCGCTTTTTTCGGACAGGGAGAAAGACTCGCTGTCATTTGGCTGTTAAAATTCGGTATCATCCGCATCGGATGGCCGTGACGGTTTTAAAAGAATTCCGTTGATTTCCACTTCATCGGCTGCCTCGATCAGAATATACGGTGTTCCGTCGATCGTACGGGTTTCGATGAGCTGGGCCTTTTCCGGGCTGACTTTGATGATAACATCCGGGGTGCGGATCTCGTAGTTCCGTGTGCTGGCCACGTTCGAGGCAACGAAGCTTGCTTTCTCATCCGCAATGGATTCGTACTTCTCGTCGAACTCGTCAAGCTGTTCATTCGGTACGCCGCTGCTGGCGAGCAGACGTTTTACCTCGTGTTTATCGAGCACCACCGGTTCCGGATCGTCTTTCCGCTCTTCAATCATGGTATTTAAGTTCTCCTGAATGGTCATAACAGTAGAAAAATCACAGGCGGAATCGAGAGTTTCTTCTATAATAGACTGAAACGTTTCTTTCTGGGATTTCGCGGAGAGTGGCGCCTGACAGCCCAGGAAGTGGTTGAGAAAGTCCGGCTGATCCATCTCTGCGTTTTTCGTGAAATACAGCAGATTGTGGATATCCGTGTTGCGGTCTGTGAAGGACGGAAAGAGAAAACCGTTTTCCGGTGCGCCGACCACCCAGTCCTGCACGCGGTTTTCAATCGTATTGTGGGACACATTGTAGCAGAGGCCCGGTTTGTCGAGTTTTACCGGGCAGATGCTGCAGAGGATAAATTCATAGACGTAATCGGAAGCATCGTCCATATCCAGATTATCCGAAGCGCGTCCCGGTACATCGTAGGCACCATGGATCAGAATAATATAGTAGTTTTCCGGATAGAGATAATCCCCCATCACCTTTTCATAAAATTCATCAATCAGCGCTTCGTCCTTCAGCTCACTGTTGCGGAGTTTTAAGAGAAACTCCTGTGTGCCGCCCTCACTTTCCTGGGAGAGCGGGAACTCCATATTCAGCAGATTCTTTCCGATGGTACCGGAGAGGGTGCTTTTAAAAATCTTAAAATACTTAAACATTTCTTCCTCTTCGAGAGAGAGAAACGCTTCTTTTAATTTTGTCTTAATATTTTTTTCCGCATCCACATAGCATCCGCAGATTCGCGTGATCGCACAGTGGGATGGGGTAAACAGTTTTTTAATTTCAGCAATTTCCTTTTTGTTCATATAGAATGCTCCTTTATCAGCAATTTCGTATCTTAGACAAGTACTTTCTATTATAGACCATAGGGAAGGGAAAAGGCAAGAAAGAAAATGGCGACTATGTCTTTTTATACTTTAAATATAATTTCAAAAATCTTGACAGAGGTACCGATTCTGTTATACGATTAGGTCTAATAAAGGGGAGTAATTTAAGTTTGAAAATTTGCGTTTGCAAGTTTTCCGATCATTCAGCTGCTTAAATGGATACACATGAAATTAAAAAAAGAGGAGAATGATAGTGGATATAAGTAAAATATCTGTAAAAAAAATCCGGGAACTTATTGTGTTTACAGCATTTCTTGTGGTCGCACTGTGGAAGTTTAATGTGGTGCTCGATGTGTTGAAAGTAATATGGGGGATCGTATTTCCCTTTGTACTTGGCGGAGCGATCGCATTTGTGACCAACGTGCCAATGAGCTTTTTGGAAAAGAAAATTTTTGGAAGGGCAAAAAAAGAAAATAAGATAGTCAAAAAACTGGCAAGACCGATAAGCCTGTTCCTTACGATCGTATTTGCGGTTGGCGTGATTGTACTGGTGATGTTTGGTGTGATTCCGCAGCTTACGCGGACAATGGGAACCCTGATGATGAGTATCACTGATTTTATTCCGCAGATGCAAAGCTGGATCCGGGAGTTTTCCCATAATAACCAGGAAATCATGAAGCTTGTAGATCAGGTACAGTTTAATCCGGATCAGGCGATCAAGTGGGGGATAAGCCTGCTTGGAAATGGCGCAGGAAATATGATGAATACCACAATGTCAGCAGTGGGTTCCATTGTTAGTGGAGTGGCAGCCTTTTTTGTTGCATTTTCATTTGCCTGTTATGTCCTTTTTCAGAAGGAAACGCTGCAGGTGCAGATTCGAAAAGTATTTTTCGCTTTTCTTCCAAAGGAAAAAGCAGATGTTTTTTTTTAAGTCTGCTCTCTGACTTATCGGACATTTGCAAATTTTCTTGCAGGTCAGTGTCTGGAAGCCGTGATCCTTGGCGGTATGTTTGTTGTTATATTGAGCATTTTGAGGATGCCATATGCACTTTTGATCGGAGTTTTAATTGCGTTTACGGCATTGATCCCGATTTTCGGAGCCTTCATCGGGTGTGCTGTGGGAAGCTTTTTGATCTTTATGGTAAATCCGAAACAGGCAGTTTTATTTATTGTAGTATTTCTGGTGCTGCAGCAGATCGAGGGAAATCTGATCTATCCTCATGTTGTGGGTGAGTCTGTAGGGCTTCCATCGATCTGGGTTCTTGCAGCAGTTACGATCGGCGGAAACCTTATGGGAATTGTAGGTATGCTTGTTTTCATCCCATTGCTTTCCGTGTTCTATACTATTTTTCGGGAATTCGTATATCTGCATCTGAAAAAAAAGCAGATCAAACAAGTGACAAAGACAGAAATAGAAGAATATACGGCGGAAGAAATTGTAAATAGTGACATATCAGAGGTGAAATGATAGAATCTCATCTTTGACAGCTGTAAGGTGATAAAACGGTTACAAACCCAGTAAATATGGTATTGTGGCCGTTTTTCTTGTGGATCATTATTTAACCGTTAAACTTCCGGGTGTTTTCATAGCAATCCCAGAAAATAATGCAAAAATTCAGCGCTGCAGAACGTGAATTACGGCGTCACGAATTTTTATATCTTATAGCAAGACCCGAAAATAATGCAAAAAAGGCAGTGCTGCAGAGCGCGAATTGCAAGGAACAGATTTGAAGGCGTACCGGGGTACGACGAAAATCTGTGACGCAGTAATTCACGCTCTGCGGTGCTGAATTTTTTGCATTATTTTCGGGTCTTGCTATAGACAAGTATTTCCTATGATAGACCACAGGGAAGGGAAAGGCAGGAAAGAAAAAAATGGACAATGGATATTACAACTGTCTTGTCACATGACAAAAGTTGTGGTATACTAAGCGCTAAAGTGTTAAAAAAATATCACGATCCAGAGTTCTGAATCGTGATAGTAAAAATAGGAAGGAAACCAAACCAATGGATACCAGAAGAGAAAAGCTGGAAGCATTAAAGAAAGAAAAAAACGCCGTCATCATGGCACACTATTATGTGCCGGATGAAGTGCAGGAAATTGCCGATTACATCGGAGATTCGTATTACTTAAGCGACATGGCGACGAAAGTGGACGCCAGTGTTATCGTTCTCTGCGGCGTTCGTTTCATGGGTGAGAGCGCCAAAATCTTAAACCCGGGCAAGAAAGTACTGCTCCCGGATCTGCATGCCGACTGCCCGATGGCCCACATGGCAGCAATTGAAAAAATCGAAGAAGTCCGGAAAGAGTACCCGGATGTGGCTGTCGTATGCTATGTCAATTCCACTGCGGAATTAAAAAGTCATTCCGACGTCTGTGTCACCTCCTCCAACGCAGTAAAAATTGTAAAAGAACTGCCGAACCACGACATCTTCTTTATCCCCGATGAGCATCTTGGAACCTATGTGGCTGAACAGGTGCCGGAGAAACATATCATCTTAAATGACGGCTTCTGCCACGTACATGCTGCCATCCGTCCGGAAGCTGCAAAGGCTGCAAAGGAAGCGCGCCCGCAGGCAAAACTTCTCGTTCACCCGGAGTGCAGAAGTGAAGTCGTTGCACTTGCCGATTACGTCGGAAGCACTGCAGGCATCATCAAATATGCCGAGGCAAGTAAAGATACCGAGTTTCTCGTTGCAACCGAGCTTGGTGTTTTCGCGGAGCTGAAAAAGCGCTGCCCGGATAAGAAGTTTTATGCAGTGGGAAATACGCAGATCTGCCCAAATATGAAAAAAGTGACATTGGACAAATTAATAGAAGCACTGGAAAACGAGGAGAATGAAGTTCTGTTAAGCGAACAGGAAATTTCAGACGCACATGCGCCGCTGTTAAGAATGCTCGAGCTTGCAAAGTAACAAAATAAGCAGAACGCAGAAGCGGAAAAGAGGAAATGAAATGAAAAAGTATTATGATGCAGTGATTGTAGGATGTGGTGTGGCAGGATGCTTTGCGGCACTTCATCTGCCCCAGGAAGCCGATATTCTGATGATAACAAAAGCAGATACCGAGGACAGCGACTCCTTCCTCGCACAGGGCGGTATCTGTGTTCTGAAAAACGAGAGCGATTACGATGCGTTCTATGAAGATACAATGCATGCCGGGCACTATGAAAATACGCCGGAATCCGTCGACATTATGATCCGTTCTTCCCGAAATGTCATCAATCAGCTCATCGCCTGGGGTGTGGACTTCCGCCGCGATGAAAACGGGGAACTCTGCTATACGAAAGAAGGCGCACATTCTACCAACCGCATCCTGTTCCACGACGATGTAACCGGAAAGGAGATTACAAGCAAGCTTCTCACGCAGGTAAAAAAGCTGCCGAATGTAACGCTTCTTGCGCACACGGAAATGTGTGATATTCTTTCCTGCAAAAATGTCTGCGAGGGTGTTCTGATCCGGGATGAAGAAGGAAAGCTGGTTCCGGTTTATGCCAAGGATGTGATCTGGGCATGTGGCGGCATCGGTGGAATTTATGATAATTCCACGAACTTCCCGCATCTGACCGGAGATGCACTTGCAATTGCAATTCACCGGAATGTAGCACTGAAAAATGTCAATTATGTACAGATTCACCCGACGACGCTGTATTCCCAAAAGAAAGGCCGCCGTTTCCTGATTTCCGAATCTGTCCGCGGAGAGGGCGCTGTACTGCTCGATAAAAATGGCGAGCGTTTCACTGATGAGTTGCAGCCGCGTGACGTGGTGTCCCGTGAGATCCACCGCCAGATGGAAAAGGATCACACCAAGCACGTATGGCTTTCCCTGAAAACGATTCCGCTCGATGTAAAAGAACGGTTCCCGAATATTTACCAGAAATGTCTGGAAGAGGGATATGATATCACAAAAGAACCGATCCCGGTCGTGCCGGCACAGCATTACTTTATGGGTGGCGTCAAGGTAGACAGCAATAGCGAAACGACGATGGAACATCTGTATGCAGCAGGAGAGACGAGCTGCAACGGAGTGCACGGTGCAAACCGTCTGGCAAGCAATTCTCTGCTGGAGAGCCTCGTGTTTGCAGAACGCGCGGCAAAGAAGATGGCTGCCGAATGGGCCGCAGAGGGTCTTGCAGAGAACGCAGACCGCAAAGAAACGGCAACGGAGCCGAAGGAAGATGAATGGAAGCTCCTCAAAAAACGGTACGATATTAGAAAAGAAGATTACCAGAATATGGAAGAATACGCAGAACGCTGCAAAGAGAGCATCTGGGATGCGATCAGAAAGGAAGATGAATATGAATCCAATCACAAGAACACTAAATGTGGATAATCTGCTGCTTTTGGCACTGCAGGAAGATATCTCCAGTGAAGATGTAACCACGAATGCTGTCATGCCAAAAGCCTGCCAGGGAACGGTACAGCTTCTCTGCAAACAGGACGGCGTTATTGCCGGTATGGAAGTATTTGCAAGAGTATTTACTCTGCTCGATGAGAAAACCGAGATTATTCCGTATGTGAAAGACGGAGATGAAGTCAAAAAAGGCGATCTGCTCGCAACCGTAAACGGCGATATCCGCGTTCTGCTGTCCGGTGAGAGAACTGCGCTCAATTATCTGCAGCGGATGAGCGGAATCGCAACGTATACGAGAAGCGTTGCGAAACTGCTCGAAGGTTCCAAAACGACCCTTCTCGACACCAGAAAAACGACCCCGAATATGCGTATTTTTGAAAAATATGCAGTCAAAATCGGTGGCGGCCAGAATCACCGCTACAATCTGTCCGATGGCGTTCTGTTAAAGGACAACCATATTGGAGCTGCAGGCAGTGTCACAAAAGCGATCGAGATGGCACGCGATTATGCTCCGTTTGTGCGCAAGATTGAAGTCGAGTGCGAAAACCTTGATATGGTTCGGGAAGCAGCGGATGCAGGTGCCGATATTATCATGCTCGACAATATGACTCCGGCGCAGATGAAAGAGGCGGTAGCCGTCATCAACGGCAGAGCAAAAACGGAATGTTCCGGAAACGTGACAAAAGAAAATATCGCCACAATCCTCGACACCGGCGTAGACTATGTTTCCAGCGGTGCACTGACGCATTCTGCGCCGATTCTTGACGTATCGTTGAAAAATCTGCATCCAGTAGAATAAGTACAAAAAAGAATCATTTCCTTACAGACATAAAAAAGCTTCTGTTCTTCCCAGGAAACGGGAAAGAACAAGAAGCTTTTTTTACTTTACAGGAAACTTCGTTGAATTTTCCTGTAAAGTAAAAAGCCCTCCGGGTTTAGATTCCTTTTTGAAACAGGAGAAAGGAATATCCGATCGGAATCAAAACCAGCGCTGCGATCGTGAGAAATAAAATCCATTCAAGCTGCAGAAAGCTGTTTACGATCATGGCAACGCCGCCGATGATCCAAACCCAGCCGGCAAGGCGGTGGGTGCGGTTCCAGTTTTCCTGACTGTGAAGGGTCCATGGAACCTTGATGCCGGTTGTGTAGTTCTGTTTGCATTTTGGCATGTAATTGCCGATGAAAACAAAGAGAAGACCGACAATCCCATTGGCAACAAAACCGATATCAACTGCGATGCCGACTGCGTTTGCATAGATGGAGCAGCAGACAATCAGGGAGGTTACAGGTATGATCCACAGAACAAGACGGATCATCTTCGGGCCGATGTTCTGCCGCTTCGGATCAGAAAAAGTGAAAACAGCGGCAAAAATCTGCAGAGCAGCAAGAAACAGAGGAATACCGATCACTGCCATCGGTTTGCTGCTCCAGCCGTTGGGAACGTTGTTTGTGCCAAAATGGGTGGCAATGGTGTCCGGCATACGATTCCAGAGCAGAAGTCCAATCACCATCGGAAAAAGAGAAATGAGTGTTGTCAGAATCAGAGTTGTTTTATATTTTTTCCACATCAGAAGTACCTCCTTTGAGCTCTGAAATCCAGAGCATGATTTCTTCCAGGACGGAAGTGTTGAGTTCATAATAAATAAAATTTTTTTCCCGGGATTCCAGCACAAGGTCTGCTTTTTTCAGAATACCGAGATGGTAGGAGATGGTTGCGCCTGTCATATCAAAATGAGATCCGATCTCCCCGGCAGAAAGCCTTCCGTTTTTCAGAAGCTCCAGAATCCTTCGACGGGCAGGATCGGAGAGAGCTTTAAATGTTTCTGCGAATGCCATGGAAACCTCCTTTCCAGCAGTATGAATGCAATCTAATTAGAAATCCATCTAAATAATTTTTATCACAGGGAAAGCGAAAAGTCAATAAGCATTTCGAAAAAATTCTAAATAGTTTTGTGATTGATTTTGAGTTGCTATTTTCAGTGGAATACGCTACGATAAGGGAAAAGCTGTAGAAAAAGGGGGACAAAAAACATGAAAAAACACCTGTCCGTGCGCTATGGCACGATTCAGGGCTGCTACTGGATGGGATTATCGGCACTGATGGGGTATGCCAGCGTCTATCTTCTCGAAAAAGGCTTCACAAATACACAAATCGGCCTTCTGACGGCAGTTGGCTGTATCCTGTCAGCGGTTCTGCAGCCTGCGTTGGCATCCTACGCAGATCGGCCGGAAAGCCCGTCTGTACGAACAATGCTCCTTGGAGCGAACCTGATTCAGCTTGTTCTTGTCATTTTCCTTACTGCAACGGCAGAAAGCAGTTCTATGGTGGTAAGGACACTGCTGTACGGCACAAGCATTACGATGTTGATGCTGATGATTCCGTTCGTAAATTCCCTTGGTATGGAGACGATCCGCCAGGGAGAGAAACTTGATTACGGAATCGGGCGCGGCATGGGTTCCGTTGCGTATGCGATTGCATCATGGTTGCTCGGCCGACTGACCGCATCGTTTGGGGCAGATGTCATTCCGATCTGGGCTGTCGCACTGACCATTCTTTTTCTCATCTGCGTATTTTGCTTTCCGTTTAAAAAGGACAGGAAAAAAGCAGAAGCAGAAAAAGAAAAGACAGGCGCAGCAGGCCCTGTTGATTTTCTGAAACGGTATCCGTCCTTCGCAGTAGTACTGCTTGGCTGTATTCTGATCTTTACGTCGCATAACCTGATCAACAGCTTCAATTATCAGATTGCAATGGCAAAAGGAGGCGGCAGCGGTGAGATGGGAAATGCAATGACCATCTCTGCAGTTTCCGAGCTGCCGACGATGTTTCTGTTCGGCTATCTGCTGAAAAAGAAGAGCAGTGTTTTCTGGTTCCGCCTTTCCGGCCTGTTTTTTGCCCTGAAAAGCATGGGAACCTTCCTGGCCTTTAACATTCCGACGTACTACGCTGCTCAGCCGTTCCAGATGTTTGGCTGGGCGCTGATCAACGTCGCCTGCGTCTATTACGTGGACGGCATCATGGAGCCGCAGGATTCGATTAAAGGACAGGCATATATGGCGCTGACCATTACCGTAGGAAATGTGATGAGCTCCCTGTTTGGCGGCTGGCTCATTGACGCAGCAGGAGTTGGCGCGATGTTGATTTGTGCATCCCTGGCGGCCTTCATCGGCTGGCTGATTGTGTGCCTGGGTTCGAAGGAAGTAAAAACTGCATAGGAAAGATAAAAGAAAGCGCCCGAAACCGAACGTGGTTCCGGGCGCTTTGCCGTACAGAGCTTATTTATTTCTGTTTCCTGTATACTTCTCGTCACAGTATTTGCAACGGTAAACCTCTTTTTCCGGGTCAGCCAGGATAAAGACATGTTTTAATCCCTGCTCAATAGAGGTGATACAGCGCGGGTTTTTACATTTAATCACATCAACCACCTGTTTCGGCAGATGAAGTTCTTTTTTCTCCGTAATCTCGCCGTCTTTAATGACATTGACAGTGATATTGTGATCGATAAAGCCTAAGATGTCAAGATCCATCTTATCAACCGAACACTCAACTTTCAAAATGTCCTTTTTTCCCATTTTTTCACTTTTGGCATTTTTAATAATGGCTACGGTACAGTCCAGCTTGTCCAGTCCCAGATCATGGTAAATGGTCATAGCCTTTCCTGCTTTAATATGGTCGAGCACGAAGCCCTCTTCAATACGTCCTACGTTCAGCATAGCGAAAGATGCTCCTTTCTTAATCGACTTTGATGTTCAGCAGCGTCAGAATCAGGGCCATACGTGCATAAACACCGTACTGAACCTGTTTAAAGTAAGCAGCGCGCGGGTCATTATCCACGTCGACGGAGATCTCATTGACACGCGGCAGCGGATGCAGAACCAGCATTTCCGGAGAAGCAAGATCCATTTTGGACTGATCCAGAATATAGAAATCCTTCATGCGGATGTAATCATCCTCGTTGAAAAAACGTTCCTTCTGGACACGGGTCATGTAAAGGACATCCAGCTTCGGGAGAACATCTTCCATTTTAATAACTTCCTCAAACGGAACATTGTTTGCCCGCAGCACATCATCACGGATGTAATCCGGGAGACGAAGCTCCTCCGGGGAGATTAATACAATTTTAATGCCGGTATAACGAACCAGCGCTTCAATCAGGGAATGAACCGTTCTGCCGAATTTAAGATCGCCGCAGAAGCCGATGGTAAGATTGTTCAGGCGGCCTTTTAAAGAACGGATGGTAAGAAGATCGGTAAGAGTCTGCGTCGGATGCTGATGTCCGCCGTCACCTGCGTTGATGACAGGAATACGGGAGTACATCGATGCAACGAGCGGAGCGCCTTCTTTCGGATGACGCATGGCACAAATGTTTGCAAAGCAGGATACCACGCGGATGGTGTCGGCTACGCTTTCGCCTTTAGAAGCGGAAGAAGAATTGGCAGAAGAAAAACCAAGAACAGTACCGCCAAGATTCATCATGGCAGCCTCAAAGCTGAGACGGGTGCGTGTGCTTGGCTCATAAAATAAAGTAGCAAGTCTTTTGCCATCGCAGGCATGTGCATATTTCTCCGGGTTCTGTTCAATATCGTTCGCCAGATCCATTAACTGATCCAGTTCTTCGACAGAGAAATCAAGGGGACTCATTAAGTGTCGCATATATTACCTCCTATGAAGATCCTATTTTTTCTGTGTTCCACCTTAACACAAAACCACGATAAATGCAAGATAAAAAATGGCGGGAAAAGGGTCGAAAAGCAGAGCAATATGAAATGTGAAAAAATAAAGTGAAATAGCAGCCAAAAAGGGAAAAGATTGTACAAAAGCCGAATTTCGGGAGATCTTTTCTTGTAAATTAAACAGAGATGGAGTAAAATATTGATATCTGCAACAAACGCAGAGCAGCAGGAGGACCATATATGTTAGACTTAGGAAAAATCCGCGACGAGATCGATGTCACCGATGACGAGATCGTCCGCCTGTTTCAGCACCGGATGGCGCTGGCGGCGGAAGTTGCGCAGTACAAGATAGAGACAGGAAAAGCCGTTTTTGATGCGGAACGCGAGCGCCAGAAGCTGGAAAAGCTGACAGGCGAGGGAACAAATGCATTCAATACAAAAGGCATCCAGGAGCTGTTCCAGCAGATCATGTCGATCAGCCGGAAGCGCCAGTATCAGCTGCTGACCGAGAACGGCGGCGAGGAGATGACCGATTACACACAGGTTGACCACCTCCCGACGCACGGCAGAAGAGTTGTCTTCCAGGGTGTGGAGGGCGCCTACAGCTTCGGTGCCATGAAAGAATTTTTCGATGATACGATCATGAGTTTCCACGTAGACACCTGGAAAGAGGCGATGGAGGCGATCACAAAAGGCGAAGCCGATTACGCCGTGCTTCCGATCGAGAACTCTACCGCAGGCATCGTATCCGACATTTACGATCTTCTCGTGGAATACCCGCACTACATCGTCGGCGAGCAGGAGCTGCCGGTCGAGCATGTGCTGATGGCACTGCCGGGTGCGAAAGTTGAGGACATCCGTACCGTGATTTCCCACCCGCAGGCGCTGGCCCAGTGCCGCCGCTTCCTCGATTCCAATGAAAACTGGAAGACAGAGGAACGCCTCAATACCGCCGCAGCAGCAAAAGAAGTATCTGAGAGCGGTGATCTTACGATGGCAGCTGTCGGAAGCCCGTACGCTGCCGAGCATTTCGGACTGCAGATCTTAAAAGAAGGCATTTTTGATGCCCAGGGAAATACGACACGCTTCGTTATCATTTCCGGTCAGAAACGTTTTGTGAAAGATGCGCAGAAAATCAGTGTGTGCATGGAGCTGCCGCACCAGAGCGGTTCTCTTTACAATGCGCTGGCGCACTTTATCTACAACGATCTGAACATGACCAAAATCGAGTCCCGCCCGATTCCGCAGCGGAAATGGGAATACCGTTTCTTCGTGGATTTCGAGGGGAACTTAAGCGATCCGGCAGTCAAAAACGCACTGCGCGGACTGCAGGCAGAATCCGCAAAATTCCGGATTTTCGGAAATTATTAATCCAAAAGAGAGGGCCGTACCAAGCGGCCTTTTCGCATAAATAAAATGAAAAACGACAGGAAGGAAGAGACAAAAGATGATTAGAATAGAAGAATGTATCCTCTACCGCGATTTCGCAGAGGGAGAGGTACTGCACGATATGACGATACTGGTGGAGACTTACAAAAAACTGGTCAATGCCCAGATTTCTTTAAAGGACCGCCGGTTCCGTGAGAATATGAGCACGTATGAGCCGCAGTTTTACGAGGCACTGAACCGTCTCGTTGAGATGGCAAACCGCTACGGATTCTCCGGAAACCTCTGGCACGATTATCTGACATATCTGCTGGTTAACAAAGAAAATGCATTTTCTACCTCCTGCGAGATCGTCGGAAAAGTCGAGGGAAGCATCAACCAGATGGCAAAACATGATTTTGTCCGTTTCAAAGAGCTGTTTGATTTCGATATTTGTGTTTTCGACGAAATTTTCGAATCCGGCGACGCTTCCGTCATCAGCGATTACGAGAACACCGACAGCCCGAACAAGCTGTTCAACAAAGAAGTCCGCGACCGCATCTGCGAACTGGCCATCCGTCTTGCAAAAGCAGAATCTGTCGACGAATTTATGGATGATATGATTCAGTTCTACAAAGACTTTGGAGTAGGAAAACTGGGACTGCACAAAGCATTCCGCATCGCACACGTTGGCGAAAATGTTGAGATCATCCCGATCACCAACATCCCGGATGTGCGCCTTTCCGACCTTGTCGGCTACGAAATTCCAAAGCAGAAGCTGATCGACAACACGAAAGCGTTCGTCGAGGGCAAAAAAGCCAACAACTGCCTGCTCTTCGGTGATGCCGGAACCGGAAAATCCTCCAGCATTAAAGGTATCCTGAATGAGTATTACGATCAGGGACTTCGTATGATCGAGGTTTACAAGCACCAGTTCCAGGATCTGAACGAGCTGATTGCGCAGATCAAAAACAGAAATTATAAATTCATTATCTACATGGACGATCTTTCTTTCGAGGAGTTTGAGATCGAGTACAAATACCTGAAAGCCGTGATCGAGGGAGGTCTGGAAAAACGCCCGGACAATATCCTCATCTATGCGACCTCCAACCGCCGCCACCTGATCAAGGAGAACTACAGCGACAAAGAGGGAACGAGACAGGATATGCACACCTCCGATACGGTACAGGAGAAGCTGTCCCTGGTATACCGCTTCGGTGTCAGCATCTATTTCGGTGCGCCGGATAAGAAAGAGTTCCAGAAGATCGTTTCCGTTCTGGCAGACCGCTACGGCGTGAAGTTAAGCGAGGAAGAGCTTTTAGCAGAAGCAAATAAATGGGAATTGTCCCACGGCGGTCTTTCCGGCCGTACCGCGCAGCAGTTTATCGATTATCTGCTCGGAAAACAGTAAAAAGAAAAAGGTCAAAAAGTCCGCTTGGTATTGGGAGCGGGCTTTTTGGGATATCCTTTGAAAAAGAAGGAGGAAGCGTATATGCAGTATTCCACATTTGCTGCCATTGATATCGGCAGCTACGACGTCATTCTGGAGATTTTCGAGATCTCCAAAAAGCAGGGTATCCGAAGCGTGGATAAGATCTGCCATCGGATGGAGCTTGGAAAAGATACGTACACGCTGGGCAAAATCCGCCCGGAGATGGAAGAGGAGCTCTGCCATGTACTCGCAGATTTTGTGCGGATCATGGAGGGCTACCGCGTGGATGCTTACCGCGCCATGGCTTCGAGCGCAATCAGTGAGGCGGCGAACAGCCTCTATGTCCTTGGAAAAATCCGTCAGCTGACCGGTCTTTCCGTCAACGTCCTTTCCAACTCGGAGCAGCGTTTCCTTGGCTACAAGGCGCTTGCGGCGATGGAGGACAATTTCAACAAGGTCATCGAAAAGGGAACTGCGATTCTCGACCTCGACGGCGGCAGTTTTCAGATTTCCCTGTTTGATAAGGACGCCCTTGTGACAACACAGAATATCCGTATGGGTAGTCTTCGTGTCCGTGAGCGCCTCGCCGGAATCCAGAGCGAGACGGAACACTATGAGGAGATGGTCGAGGAACTGATCTGGAATGAAGTGTCGAGCTTCAAGAAGATGTATCTGAAAGACCGCAAAATCGAAAATATCATGCTGATTGGCGATGTTTTCACGGACAGTGTCTACCAGAATATCGAGGAGAAAACGACAAAAATCATTTCCCGTGAGAATTTCAACACCTGGTATGAAAAGATCATCCGCCAGTCACCGATGGAGCTGGCTGTCAAGCTTGGCATCCCGCTGGAGAATGCATCGCTGATGTACCCGTCCGCCGTGATCTACAAATGTCTGATCGACATGATGGAGGCAGAGCATGTATGGATCCCGGGCGTGCATATGACGCGCGGCATCGCATACGAATATGCGGAGCAGATGAAGCTACAAAAAGGCAGCCACAACTTTGAAAATGATATTCTGATGGCGGCAAAAAACATCGGAAAACGGTATGCAGTAAACCGGCCGCACGTCCAGAATCTGGAGATGACGGCGCTTGCCATGTTTGATGCGACGAAAAAGATGCACGGCATGAAAGAACGTGAGCGGCTGCTGCTCCGGATGGCGGTGATGCTGCACGATGTCGGAAAATACATCAGCCTTAATAATGTAGCGGATTCTTCCTATAATATTATCATGTCAAACGAAATCATCGGACTGTCCCATATTGAACGGGAGATGGTCGCACTGATTGCAAAATACAATACGGCGGTGCTTCCGTCCTACGACGAACTGGTGATGGAGTCATCGCTCAGCGCTGAGCAGTATCTGACGGTATCGGAGCTGACCGCGATTGTCCGCCTGGCAAACGCACTCGACCGGAGCCATCTGCAGAAAATCCAGTCGATCCGCGCCATCTTAAAAGAGCGGGAACTGCATCTGTCTCTGACGGTCAACCGTGATTTTACGCTGGAGCAGGGACTGTGCCAGGAAAAATTAGATTTCTTTAACGAGGTATTCAGCATACAGCCGGTTATCAAACTGAAACGGCAGATGTAAGTAAGGAGGGGAAGAAAGATGGATATTACACCATATAAGAAACCAGAATATTTCCGAAACCGCGAACTCAGCTGGATCAGCTTTGATGAGCGTGTTCTGAACGAAGCGCGGGATAAGAGTATTCCGCTGTTTGAGCGTCTGAAATTTATCAGCATTACCTCCTCCAACCTGGATGAGTTTTATATGGTCCGCGTGGCATCTTTAAAGGATCAGGTGCATGCGAATTATACGAAAAAGGATCTGTCCGGCATGAACGCAAAAGAGCAGCTTGCCGAGATCAGCAGGCGGACGCATGAGCTGGTGCAGCTGCAGTACAATACGTACAACCGTTCCGCGGTTCCTTCGCTGGAGCATGTGGGGCTTACGATCATCAGCGAGCATGAGAAGCTGACGAAGGAGCAGGCGGAGTATGTGGATTCTTATTTCGAGGAGAACATTTACCCGGTTCTGACCCCGATGGCGATGGATTCTGCCCGCCCGTTCCCGTTGATCCGGAACAAAACACTGAATATCGGTGCGCTGGTGCAGAAGAAAGACGATTCGCTTCTGAGCCGTGCGGAGGAGAAAAAAGAGAAGAAGGGCAAGGAGAAGGAAAAAGAGAAAGAACTGGAATTTGCAACAGTTCAGGTTCCGTCTGTCCTGCCTCGTTTTATCCTGCTTCCGCAGGATGAAGAAACCGGCCAGCGGTATGCGATTCTGCTGGAGGAGATTATCGAGCGGAATATCGGAAAGCTGTTCTTAAGCTACGATGTGGTCTGCGCACATCCGTACCGCGTTATGCGGAATGCGGATCTTTCGATTGACGAGGATGAGGCTTCGGACCTCTTAAAAGAGATCCAGAAACAGCTGAAAAAACGCCAGTGGGGCGAGGTGATCCGTCTGGAAGTGGAAGATAAGATGGATAAACGGCTCCTGAAGATGCTGGAAAAGGAGTTCGATATCGACGAGGATGATCTGTTCCGGATTCAGGGACCGCTCGATCTGACGTTCCTGATGAAGATGTACGGGCTCGACGGTTTTGACGAGTATAAGATTCCGAAATATACACCGGCGGCGGTTCCGGCGCTGATGAATGACGATGATATTTTCACGAATATCCGAAAAGGAGATATTCTGCTGCATCACCCCTATATGACGTTTGACCCGGTGGTACAGTTTGTCCAGCAGGCGGCGAAGGACCCGGATGTGCTGGCAATCAAGCAGACGCTGTACCGTGTGAGCGGCAATTCTCCGATTATCGCGGCGCTGGCGCAGGCGGCGGAGAACGGCAAGCAGGTTTCGGTTCTGGTGGAGCTGAAGGCGCGGTTTGACGAGGAGAATAATATTGTCTGGGCAAAGATGCTGGAAAAAGCGGGATGCCATGTGATTTATGGTCTTCTGGGGCTGAAGACGCACAGTAAGATTACGCTGGTGGTCCGCCGCGAGGAGACGGGGATCCGCCGGTATGTGCATCTTGGTACGGGTAATTATAATGATTCTACGGCGAAGCTGTATACGGACTGCGGCCTTCTGACGTGTAATGCGAAGATCGGCGAGGATGCGACGGCGGTCTTTAATATGCTCTCTGGTTATTCGGAGCCTGACCGGTGGAATAAGCTGGTGGTGGCACCGCTCTGGATGAAGGACCGGTTC
Organism: Fusicatenibacter sp.; assembly: GCF_977045365.1. Classification (NCBI taxonomy): domain Bacteria; kingdom Bacillati; phylum Bacillota; class Clostridia; order Lachnospirales; family Lachnospiraceae; genus Fusicatenibacter; species Fusicatenibacter sp. Next base: position 9,320 of record NZ_CDRRUH010000042.1, on the reverse strand, counting down.
CTGCATCTGATTGCGATGGAGGAGGAGCATGCGAAGAAGGGGCAGAAGGCGCACATTGTGGCGAAGATGAACTCTCTTTGTGACCGGGATATTATTGCGGCGCTTTACAGTGCTTCGGCGGCCGGGGTGAAGATTGATCTGATTATCCGGGGTATCTGCTGTCTGAAGGTTGGTATTCCGGGAGTGAGTGAGAATATTACGGTACGGTCAATTGTGGGTAATTTCCTGGAGCATGCGCGGATTTTCTACTTCTACAGCGGTGGAAATGAAGAGGTGTTTATGGGAAGTGCGGACTGGATGCCGAGAAATCTCGAGAAACGCGTGGAGATTGTGTTCCCGGTGGAGGATGAGCAGATTAAGAAAGAAGTGATGCATATTCTGGATGTGCAGATGAAGGATAATGTGAAGGCCAGTATTTTACAGGCGGATGGGGCGTATGTGAAGCCGGATAAGCGGGGTAAGGTGCTGGTGAATTCACAGGAGTATTTCTGCAAGGAGGCGACGGAAAGAGCGGAGAAACCGAAAGAACAGGAGAACAGCAGGGTGTTTGTGCCGGCGGAACCGGTGGAGTAGGTTCTGAACTGGGGACGGACGCCCCGTAACGCACACAAGGGCGGCGCGTGGTTTCAGGAGCGCCCACTGCGTTGAGTAGAATGAAAAAGTGAAAGTGTAGTGGCTTTGATGCGAGGCTGCTACACTTTTTTTATTTGTGCAGGGAATGAGAAGAAACGTGCGTAGAATTTTACAAAGAATTTTCGTGCGTGAAAAGGCGGAAAAGCAGGAAACAGGGGCGGGTGATTGCGGAAAAAGTAAATGGTTTTGTAAAGCGACCGGTTATTTTATTAACTGGGATTTTACAGGCGGGTGGTGGTGGGCTTTACGGAAAGGAGGATATAATGTGTCTCGGACAAGACGAGGAGGAAGAAAAACGAATGTCAAATATTGTATTGAAGAATGTCTGTAAATCGTATGATAAGGAGCATTACGCAGTAAAAGATTTTTCCCTGGAGATTCCGGACCGGGAGTTTGTGATTTTTGTTGGACCTTCGGGATGCGGAAAATCGACGACGCTGCGGATGATTGCAGGTCTTGAAGAGATCACGGGCGGCGAACTCTGGATTGATGGTCAGCTTTGCAATTACGTCGAAGCAAAAGACCGTGACCTTTCGATGGTCTTTCAGAACTACGCACTCTATCCGAATATGACCGTATATGAAAATATGGCGTTTTCCCTGAAAATCCGGAAACAGCCGAAGGATGAGATTGATAAGAAGGTTCATGAAGCGGCGAAGATGCTTGGCATTGAGCATCTGCTGGACCGGCGGCCGGCGGCGCTTTCCGGCGGGCAGAAGCAGCGTGTTGCGATCGGAAGCGCGATCATGAGACGGCCGAAGGCATTTTTGATGGACGAGCCGCTGTCGAACCTGGATGCGAAGCTGCGGGCGCAGATGCGGGTGGAGCTGGCGAAATTACATAAAGAACTGAAAACGACGATGATTTATGTTACCCATGACCAGACCGAGGCGATGACGCTTGGAACGAAAATTGTGGTCATGAAGGACGGAGTTGTCCAGCAGGCGGATACGCCGGAGCAGATTTACCGTCATCCGGCCAATAAGTTTGTGGCGGGCTTTATCGGAGCGCCGAGCATGAACTTTATGGAGACGATGGTGACAGAGAAAAACGGAGCCGTTTATCTGGAAGCAGACGCAGGGGTTTCCCTTCGGGCGGAAGGGGAAAACGAGATGGTGCTCCGCCGGAATTACCTTGGGAAAATGGTGATCTTGGGACTGCGGCCGGAGGACCTGCAGGAGAAAGCGACGGCAGAAGTGCATGGCATCTGCAGCAGAGAGAACCGTGTTAAAGCGTTCGTGGAACTGCGCGAGATGATCGGCGCAGAAGCATATCTTCATATGCATGCCGGAAGAAACCAGCTTACCGCACGGGTTCCGTCGGAAGCGCCGGTTGCGGTAAAAGAATACATCACGCTGTACGCCGATATGGAAAAAGCGCAGATCTTTGATCCGTTTACCGAAGAAAATATTTTATGTCCGCCGACAGCAAAAGAAGAACGCGCGACGGCGTAAGAAGGAGTAAAAAGTGAAAAAAGCAATTGAAAAGTGTAAAAAAGCAGAAGTTTATATGTACTTGATCCCGAGTCTGGTGATCTTTGGAATCTTTCTGTTTTATCCATTCTTTAAAACCATTTACCTGAGTCTTTATAAGACCAACAAGCTCGGCGAAGCAAAACTGTTCGTAGGACTGGAGAACTACAAAAATCTGTTATCCTCCCCGTCCTTCTACAACAGTCTCTGGGTAACACTGGAATTTGTAGCGATCGTTGTAGTCGGAAGCATGGCGCTCGGCCTTTTAGGAGCAGTCCTCTGCAGCAAGGCATTTCCGGGTATCCGCGTATTCAGTACCTCGTACGCACTTCCGATGGCGGTGGCCTCCAGTTCCGGTGCGATGATTTTCAAAATCATCTTGAACCCGACGATCGGTATTGTAAACAAACTGCTCCATGTGAGCATCAACTGGGTCAGCGATCCGAAATATGCACTGATCTGTGTGGCAGTTCTGACCGCATGGCTGAACAGCGGCATCAACTTCCTGTACTTTTCCGCAGGACTTGGAAACATCGACGATTCCATCTATGAGCGTGCATCTGTGGACGGAGCCAATGCAGTGCAGAAGTTCTTCAAACTGACTCTGCCGGGACTTTCCCCGATCATGTTCTACACTCTGGTTGTCAACATCATTCAGGCATTCCAGTCCTTCGGCCAGGTCAAAATCCTGACGCAGGGAGGACCGGGAGAATCCACTAACCTGATTGTATATTCGATTTACCGCGATGCATTTTTCAACTATCGATTTGGAAGCGCAGCCGCACAGTCCGTCGTTCTGTTTCTGATTGTCATGGCACTGACGCTTGTGATGTTCCGTATCGAAAAGAAAGGGGTTAAATACTAATGTCTACTATAGCAACAACGATTGCCGGGCCGAAAACGTATTCTGCAGAGGAACTGCAGGCGCTGCACCTGGCGATGAATGCGAAAGCAAAAAGAAAGAAAATGATCCAGAAAACAGCACTGATCACGATCAACCTGATCGTCTGCCTTTTTATGCTGTTCCCGCTGCTTTACACAATCAGCGTAGCGTTCATGCCGTCCGGCGAACTCTACACGATGGCCATGAATCTCGTTCCGAAGCATCCTACTTTGCAGAACTTTGTAGAAGCCTTTCATAAAATTCCGCTGGTCCGCTTTGTACTGAACTCCTTCCTTGTAGCAGGAAGCATTACCCTCGGACAGATCGTAACATGTTCCCTTGCAGCCTTTGCCTTTTCCTTTTTGAACTTCAAAGGAAAAAATGTTCTGTTCATGCTGGTCATGGCAACCATGATGGTACCGGGCGAGGCAACGATTATTTCGAACTATCTGACTGTAGGAAGTCTTGGACTTCTGGATACTTACATCGTTCTGATTCTGCCGTCTCTTACGTCTGCGATGGGAATCTTCTTATTCCGTCAGTTCTACATGACCTTCCCGATCTCTCTTTACGAATCGGCGAAGCTGGACGGATGCGGAAATCTGCGGTTCATCGTAAAAATTCTGATGCCGCTGACGAAATCCGCCATGGGCGCGATGGCAGTTTATACCTTTATCAATGCCTGGAATATGTACATGTGGCCGCTTCTGGTCACCGGATCCGACAGCAAGCGTACCGTACAGATCGGTATCAGCATGCTGAACAGCGTCGACGCACAGTCCATCACATTGATGCTGGCAGGCGTGGTCATGATCATCATTCCATCCATTTCCATCTTTATCGTAGGCCAGAAGGCCTTAATCAAAGGAATGTTTTCAGGAGCAGTCAAAGGTTAAAGACTGATTTCCTGTGGAACAGAAAATAGAATAGAAAATATCACGAAAAACGAGGAGAAAAAAATGAAGAAAAAAGTGATTGCATCGATTCTTGCCGCTTCTATGGCAGCTATGGCGCTTGCCGGATGCGGAAACGGAAAAACAACAGGAGAAGCACAGCAGGATACCGCAGCATCCGAGGCTTCTGCAAGCACAACAGCAGGCAGCACAGCAGACGGAGCAGCAGCACCGGATTTAACACAGGATACCAATGGAACAACCATCACCTTCTGGCATTCTATGGGCGGCGTCAACGGCGAGGCGATGGATTACCTGGTCAATAAATTTAATGAAGAAAACACCGACGGAATCACTGTCGAGGCTGTTTACCAGGGGGAATACGATGATACGATCAACAAACTGAAGAGTGCGCAGATCGGAAACATGGGCGCAGATCTCGTACAGATCTACGATATCGGAACCCGTTTCATGATCGATTCCGGCTGGGTGATCCCGATGCAGGAGCTGATTGACGCAGACGGCTACGATGCTTCCCAGATTGAGCCGAACATCGCCGCTTACTACACCGTAAACAACGAACTGTACTCCATGCCGTTCAACTCATCCACACCGATCCTGTATTACAACAAAGATATGTTTGATAAAGCAGGCATCACCGAAATCCCGACCAGCCTGGAGGGCATCCTTGCGATCGGTGATGATCTGAAGACAAAAGGCGGAGCAGGCGAGCCGCTGGCACTTTCCATCTATGGATGGTTCTTCGAGCAGTGGCTCTGCAAGCAGGGACTTTCTTATGCGGATAATGGAAACGGCCGTGATGCAGCCGCAACATCGGTAGAATTCGATTCCAACGGAGGTGCTCTCAATATCCTGAATGAGTGGAAAGCCCTGAATGACGCAGACGTTGCACCGAACGTAGGCCGTTCCGGAAGTGATACCGCAACAACAGACTTTACCTCCGGAAAAGCAGCGATCACCCTTGGCTCTACCGCATCCCTGAAACAGATTTTACAGGATGTCAACGGCAGCTTCGAAGTTGGAACCGCATACTATCCGACCATCAAAGAAGGCGATGAGGGCGGTGTTTCCATCGGAGGCGCATCTCTCTGGGCACTGAACAATAACGATGATGTCAAAGCAGCCGCAACCTGGAAATTCATCAAATTCCTGATTTCCCCGGAATCCCAGGCATACTGGAATGCGCAGACTGGCTACTTCCCGGTAACAACAGCCGCTTATGATGAGCAGACTTTCAAAGACAACGTGGCACAGTACCCGCAGTTCCAGACTGCAATCGATCAGCTGCACGATTCGAAACCGCAGTATGCAGGCGCACTGCTTTCCGTATTCCCGGAGGCAAGACAGATCGTAGAGACAGAGATCGAGAACATGATCAACGGAAGTGAGACACCGGAGCAGGCTGTAGAATCCATGGCTTCCCAGATCAACAGCTCCATTGAAGACTACAATCTGGTGAATGAATAAGAGATGGCTTTACAAAAGCAGGATTTCGTCCTATAGTGAAGATAACAAGAACCCCGAAAAACGCGTCGGAGCCGGAATGCTTCGGCGTGTTTTTGGGAAGAAAAGAGAGGACAAAATAAGATGAAAACAAAAGTATGGGCACACAGAGGTGCCAGCGCATATGCACCGGAAAACACAATCGAAGCATTTCTTCTTGCAGCAGAGCAGGGAGCAGACGGCGTAGAGCTTGATGTGCAGCTGACCAAAGATGGCGAGATGGTCGTTGTCCACGATGAAGAGATCGACCGCGTCAGTGACGGCAGCGGACTGGTGAAGGACTATACGCTGGCAGAACTGAAAAACTTCCATTTTAATAAAACGCACCCGGAGTATGAAAATGCAAAAATCCCGACCCTCCGCGAGGTGTATGAGGCATTAAAACCGACCGGCATGACGATCAACGTTGAGCTGAAAACCGGCATTTTCTGGTATGAAAATCTGGAAGAAAAGGTACTCGCACTGACCAAAGAGATGGGGATGGAAGACCGCGTGATTTATTCTTCTTTTAACCATTACAGCATTGCAAAAATTCTGGAGCTGGATCCAAAAGCAAGCACCGGCATTCTCTACGCAGATGTAATTTATGATGTCGTGAACTATGCGAAAAAGATCGGAACGGGAGCACTCCATCCGGCAACCTATCATGTACAGATGGCAGATTTCCTGCAGGAGTATGTGAAAAGCGATCTCGCTGTCCATGTATGGACGGTCAATGACAAGGCAGAAATCAACCGCCTGATGGATGCCGGCGTTGATGCCGTGATCACGAATTACCCGGATGTAGCAGTTGCCTGCCGCAGGGCGAAGTGACACCGATCAGCGAAAAGAAACTGTTTCTCCTGGATATCGACGGAACCATCTGCGTAGGGAACCGTCTGATTCCGGGAGCAGACCGGTTTTTAAACGGACTGGCGGAGCATGACGGGGATTTCGTATTTATCACCAATAATACGACGATGAGCGTTGCAGATTATCAGAAAAAATTTGCAAGGCTCGGGATTCCGACGACGAAAGAAAACTTTCTGACGGCATCGGTGGCAACGGCACATTATCTGAAACAGAAGTACGGAACCCGCCTGGTTTACGTGCTTGGCACGGATTCCCTGATCCGGGAGCTGGAGAACTTCGGTGTACAGACGACCCGCGATCCGAAAACAGAGGGGATTGCGTGTGTCCTTGCAAGCTATGATAATGAACTGACGTATCAAAAATTAGTGGACATCTGCCGCCTGCTTTCCGAACATCCGGAACTCGATTACGCGGCGACGAATCCCGACTACGTCTGCCCGATCGAATTCGGCTATGTGCCGGACTGCGGTTCCATCTGCGAGATGATCGAGCGCGCCGTCCACCGCACACCGACTTATATCGGAAAACCGGGTACACGTATGATCGAAATGGCACTTGCGATGACGGGATGCAGCCGCGATGAGGCCGTTCTCGTGGGCGACCGCCTCTACACCGACATTGCCTGCGCCAACATGGCGGGGGTATCGGCAGCGCTTGTGCTGTCCGGTGAATCGACGCGGGAGGATCTGCGGAATTCACAGTATCTCGCGGAGTATGTTTATCCATCGGTAAAAGAAATGTATGCAGAGTGGATGTACGGACAGAGAAAGAAATGTTCCTGAAAATACAGATATTTTTGAGAAGACTTCTATCCTTTATGGAAGTCTTCTTTTTGTTTTCAAAACAGGGCAGCTCTCCCAAGAAAATGCTTGCCAAACCCGGCGGATTCCCTATATAATAATTCAGACTGTGATTTTAAGAACTTTAAGAAAAGAACCGGATATGCACAATAAAAGGAGAATTTTCAAATGAGCATTTTAAATGTAGAACACCTGTCCCACGGTTTCGGTGACCGTGCGATTTTTGAAGATGTGTCATTCCGCCTGTTAAAAGGTGAGCACATCGGACTGGTAGGCGCAAACGGCGAGGGAAAATCGACGTTCATGAACATCATCACCGGAAAACTGATGCCGGATGAAGGAAAGGTTGAGTGGGCAAAAAATGTCCGCGTCGGCTATCTCGACCAGCACACCGTTCTGGAAAAAGGCATGACGATCCGCGATGTATTAAAAAGTGCCTTTTCCTGGCTCTACGAGATGGAAGAGCGGATGAACACGATCTGCGACTCCATGGGCGATGCCTCCGAGGACGAGCTGAATGCAATGATGGAAGAACTCGGCGTAATCCAGGAGATGATGGATGCACATGATTTTTATATTCTGGATTCCAGAATCGAAGAGATCGGCCGCGCTCTCGGTCTGGAAGAGATCGGCTTGGAGCGCGATGTCACCGAGCTTTCCGGCGGACAGAGAACGAAAGTCCTTCTGGCAAAACTTCTGCTCGAAAAACCGGACATCCTGCTTCTTGATGAGCCGACCAACTATCTGGACGTGGAGCACATCACCTGGCTGAAGCGGTATCTCGAAGAGTATGAAAATGCGTTCATCCTGATTTCCCACGACATCCCGTTCCTGAACAGCGTCGTCAATCTGATCTACCATATGGAAAACAAAGAGCTGAACCGCTACGTCGGCGATTACGATCATTTCCAGGAGGTCTATGCGGTAAAGAAAGCACAGAAAGAAGCCGCCTACAACCGTCAGCAGCAGGAGATCAGCGAGCTGAAAGATTTTGTGGCGCGGAACAAAGCCCGCGTGGCAACCCGAAACATGGCAATGTCCCGCCAGAAAAAGCTCGATAAAATGGATGTCATCGAGCTCGCAAAAGAGAAACCGAAGCCGGAATTCCATTTCCGCACCGCCCGCACCTCGGGCCGCTTCGTTGTAACTGCAAAAGAACTCGTCATCGGCTACGAAGAGCCGCTCTCCAAGCCGCTGACCTTCGCCGTTGAGCGCGGTGAAAAAATTGTGCTCACCGGTGCCAACGGAATCGGAAAGACGACCCTCTTAAAGAGCATTCTCGGCCTGATCCCGTCCCTTGGCGGCAGCGTGGAGCTCGGCGATTACCTGGAAATCGGCTATTTCGAACAGGAGATGCCAAAAGGCAACACCAACACCTGCATCCAGGAGATCTGGGAAGAATTCCCATCCTACACCCAGTACGAAGTCCGCGCCGCCCTCGCCAAATGCGGTCTCACGACCCAGCATATCGAGAGCCTGGTCCGCGTCCTCTCCGGCGGTGAGCAGGCCAAGGTGCGTCTCTGCAAACTCATCAACCGTGAAACAAACCTGCTCGTCCTCGACGAGCCGACCAACCACCTCGATGTGGACGCGAAAGACGAGCTGAAAAACGCCTTAAAAGAATACAAAGGAACCATCCTCATGGTCTGCCACGAACCAGAATTTTATGACGGTCTGGCAACCAGCGTATGGGACTGCTCGGAGTGGACGACGAAAGTGATTTAATTATATAGGAAGAAAAAACAGCAGAAAACAGATTTTCAGAGAAGCGTTTTCTGCTGTTTTTTACATTTTATAAATAGTCAGATAAAATATTGAATATGCAGAATTAACTATATTTTTCTAAAAATAAGAAAATTCGAAAAAAGATGTTGACTTTTGCTTTTGACGGTGTTATTATAACTAAGCTGTCAGCGAGAGCTACAGTGAATGAGTTCTTTTGAAACAGAAAAACCTAGTTCGGAGCCGGGTGGCTGCCGCGGGTTGCAGAAACTGCTTCAAAAAAACTTAAAAAAGTTCTTGACAAAAGCGAATGAGTTTGATAAAATAAACGAGTTGCTGATTGAAAGAACAGCAAAGAAGTTCGAAAGAGCTTCGAAAAATAAATTAAAAAAGTTCTTGACAAACGAAAAGCTCTGTGATAAAATGAACGAGCTGATCCGAGTCGGAACGGCAGAGATCCTTGATAATTAAACAGTGAAACACATCCTCGAAAGTTCTGAATAAGTAATTCAAAACGATCGAAAGATCCTTTAAAACAGTA
>NZ_CDRRUH010000041.1:0-29218 GCF_977045365.1 Fusicatenibacter sp. | reverse complement strand
GGAAAGAATCAGCGGCTGTTCGGCAAGTTCGGTAAGAGAAAGCGTGTCGTGCTCCGCAAAAAGCGGGTGGTCCGGGAGTGCCATGGCGGTGATGCTTTCTTTTAGGAGTGTTTTTGTTTCACAGCCGTTTAAAACGATCGGTGTGCGCAGCGTAGTAAGATCAATCACATGATTTTCCAGCTGATCCTTGAGGGCAAAGGTGGAACCCTCGTGTACATCGAAGTGGATCTGCGGATGCTGTTTTGAAAACCGGAGCAGGTAGTCAGAAAGAAGGGACACGGTGGAAGGCGTCATTCCGATGTGCAGAGTTGCCGCCTGGCTGGATTTTACGACTTCGCGTTTCGTAAGATCCGCGAGCATCAGAAGTGTACCCGCCTGCTCGTACAGTGTTTTTCCCGCCTCAGTCAGTGTGATTTTCTTTGTACCACGCACGAGAAGCGGCACCTGAAGCTCTTCCTCGAGCATTTTAAGCTGATAGCTTAACGGCGGCTGTGTCATATGCAGCATGCGTGCCGCCCCGCTGATGGTTCCGGCGTCCACGATGGCGCGGAAGTATTCGAGCTGTCGAAGTTCCATGGAAATCCTCCTTTGTAAGATAAAGTATATAAAAATTGTTTAATTCCAATATAAAAACAATAATTTACATATAGTATATGACATGATATACTGAAAAGCAAGTGAAAAGAAAAGGAATGATAGAACAATGAAACGAATTGATTTCGAACATGGAACCGTAACCGGAAACATTTTAGGGGCAGCGCTCCCGATGCTGGTTGCCCAGATTTTAAGTCTTTTGTACAACATCGTAGACCGCGTTTACATCGCGCGGATCCCAGATGTGGGAACGGCGGCGCTCGGCGCGGTCGGCCTGTGCTTTCCGCTGATCGTTATCATCACGGCATTCAGCAACCTGTTCGGAAGCGGCGGCGCTCCGCTGTTTTCGATCGAGCGCGGAAAAAACAATCCGCAGAAGGCAGAAACGATCATGAATACATCTTATTCCATGGTCTGCGCCTGTGCCGTTGTCCTCATGGTCATCGGCTTTCTGTTTGCCCGTCCGCTGCTGACGCTGTTCGGCGCATCGGCAGATGCGATGGTCTACGCGTATCCTTATATGATGATTTACCTGATCGGAACACTGCCGTCCATGGTTGCGACCGGCATGAACCCGTTTATCAATGCGCAGGGTTATTCAACGGTCGGCATGTTCTCCGTTACGATCGGAGCCGTCGCAAATCTGCTGCTTGACCCGCTGTTTATCTTTGTACTTGGCTTTGGCGTACAGGGTGCCGCGATTGCCACCGTCATTTCCCAGACGCTCTCCGCCGTCTTTGTTCTGTACTTCCTGACCCGGAAAGCGGAGCTGAAAGTACGGTTTGTGCGGAAAAATGAAATTTCCGAGTGCACAGGCTATGCAAAAAATATCGTAAGCCTCGGTACTGCCGGTTTTATCATGCAGCTCACCAACAGCCTTGTCACCATCTGCTGCAACAATGTGCTTTCCGTGACAGGCGGTGATATTTACATATCTGTTATGACGATTGTATCGAGTGTCCGCCAGCTCGTCGAGACCCCGATCTACGCTATGAATGAGGGAACCTCCCCGATCTTAAGCTATAACTACGGCGCTCGCCGCCCGGCCCGCGTTCGTAAGGCTATGTGTGTCATGAGCGCAATGATTCTTGGCTACACGGCAGTGATGTGGAGCGTTATTATTCTGATTCCGCATGTACTGATCGGTATTTTCAGTTCAGACGCTGTATTGATCCAGGATGCGGTACCGGCGCTGAAGCAGTATTTTGCAGCATTTATATTCATGGATCTGCAGTATATCGGCCAGACCGTATTCAAATCCCTGAATAAAAAGAAGCAGGCGATCTTTTTCTCCCTGCTCCGCAAAGTATTCATTGTCGTGCCGCTCACCTATCTGATGCCGTACGCGCTCCACATGGGAACTGACGGTGTCTTCCTCGCCGAGCCGGTATCGAATGTAATCGGCGGAAGCCTCTGCTTTATTACCATGCTGGCTCTGGTTCTGCCGGAACTGAAGCGGATGGAAAAACAGATACAATTTTAAAAGAGTTGATAAGAAAAAGGCTGTTTCTTGCAAAGGGCAGCCTTTTTGCATACCATAAAATAAGAATACGCCGGAGCTTTGCGATGAACGAGCAGAAAATTCTGACAGGAAAAGGAATTACCGTGGCGGTGCTGGATACAGGGATTTTTCCGCATATTGATTTTGATAACCGGATTGCGGCGTTCCGGGATCTGGTGTACGGGCGGGAGACGCCTTACGATGATAATGGGCATGGGACGCATGTCTGCGGAATCCTCGGCGGAAGCGGAAGAGCATCCGGCGGGAAGTACCGGGGTACGGCACCGGAATGCAGATTTGTGGTAGCAAAAATTCTTGACCGCAGGGGAAACGGCAGAAAGCAGGATATCCTTGCGGCGATTGACTGGGTGTGCAAAGAGCGAATAAGACTTAATATCCGCATTTTAAATATTTCAGTGGGAACAACAGAGCAGGAAAAAACGGTGGATGATCTGCTCGTGCAGGCGGTGGAGCGCGCCTGGGATGACGGGATCACTGTTGTGACAGCGGCCGGAAATCTGGGACCCGCTCCGGGCAGTATTACGGCGCCGGGGAGCAGCAGAAAAGTGATCACCGTGGGAGCGGGCGATCTGCTGGAGCCAAGAAGAGGAATCTCCGGATGCGGCCCGACACGGGACTGCGTCTGCAAACCAGATCTTGTCGCGCCTGGAAAACGTCTCATTTCCTGCGCGCCTGGAAGAAGCAGAAAGGAATATGTGGTGAAGAGCGGCACATCGATGGCGGCGCCGCGGGTGTCCGGAGCCGTGGCTTTGGCACTTGAACGGGTTCCGGATCTTACCAATGTCCAGGCAAAAATGCTGCTCTGCGAATCGGCAAGAGATCTTGGCCTTCCGCGTAACCGTCAGGGGCATGGAATGCTTCAGACAGACCGTTTTCTTTCACTTCTGTGAGACGATGCGTGACAATGCAACAGAAGAAAAATGAAGGAAAATATCGATCATCCTGCAAAAATTGAGCGAATTGATAGGAAAATACCAAAAAATCAGGCGAATTTTGACTTGACAAGCCATTTGATACTTTATACAATAAACGGGAATAGAAAAAGGAGGCCTACTATGGAAAAAATTCAGATGACCACTCCTCTGGTAGAGATGGATGGAGATGAGATGACCAGAATTCTCTGGAAAATGATCAAAGATGAGCTGCTTCTCCCGTTTATTGATCTGAAAACGGAATATTACGATCTTGGACTGGAACACAGAAACGAAACGAACGATCAGGTAACCGTAGATTCCGCAAACGCTACCAAGAAATACGGTGTAGCAGTCAAATGTGCCACCATTACGCCGAATGCAGCGCGTATGACAGAGTACAATCTGAAAGAAATGTGGAAGAGCCCGAACGGAACCATTCGTGCCATGCTCGACGGAACTGTTTTCCGTACCCCGATTGTTGTAAAAGGCATCGAGCCGTGCGTGCGCAACTGGAAAAAGCCGATTACGATTGCCCGTCATGCATACGGCGATGTATATAAAAACGCAGAAATCCGGATTCCGGGACCGGGAAAAGCAGAGCTGGTTTATACCGCAGAGGATGGCACCGAGACAAGAGAACTGATTCACAACTTCACCGGCGCTGGTGTCATTCAGGGTATGCACAATCTGGATAATTCCATAGAAAGCTTTGCGAGAAGCTGTTTCGAATACGCGCTGTCCACAAAACAGGATCTGTGGTTTGCAAGCAAGGATACGATTTCCAAAAAGTATGATCATCGCTTTAAGGATATTTTCCAGGAAATTTTCGATGCAGAGTATAAAGGGAAATTCGAAGAGGCAGGCATTACCTACTTCTACACCCTGATCGACGATGCTGTTGCCCGTATCATGAAAGCAGAGGGCGGCTTTATCTGGGCATGCAAAAACTACGATGGTGATGTCATGAGTGATATGGTGTCCTCCGCATTCGGTTCCCTTGCGATGATGACTTCGGTTCTCGTATCTCCGCATGGATATTACGAGTACGAGGCTGCGCACGGAACCGTACAGCGCCACTATTACCGTCACTTAAAAGGCGAGGAAACATCCACCAACTCCGTGGCCACCATTTTTGCATGGACCGGCGCACTCAGAAAACGCGGGGAAATGGATGGAAACGCAGAACTTTCCGCATTTGCAGACCGTCTGGAAAAAGCAACGATCACAACGATCGAGAGCGGAAAGATGACAAAAGACCTTGCGCTGATCACCACCATGGAAAATCCGACCGTATTAAACAGCCGTGATTTCATCCTGGCCATCCGCGAGGAGCTGGAGAAATAATCAAACGAAGCAGAAAAAGAAAGCCGATCCGGCATTCCCACAAAAAAGGATGTACCGGACCGGCTTTTTCTGTTGCCAAGCATATCAATAATTGGTCCAGTGGACCAATTTTGATTTTACACTTTTCCGGGGAAAGCCAGGCTTACTCGGCAAGCTCTTCCCATTTTTCATACAGCTCTTCAAGTTCTGCGGCGATTTCCGCTTTCTCTTTGCTTAATTTCACACACTCTGCGACATTTGTTGCGACTTCCGGTTTTGACATTTCTTCATCAATTTCCGAATCGCGTGTCTCGAGCTCTTCAATTCGTTTTTCCGTCTTTTTCAGCTCGTTCTCTTTCTTTCGGAGGCGTGCCTGTTCTTCTTTCTGCGCCTTCCAGTCCAGCTTTGTGGAGGAGGCTTCGGAAGGAGCAGATGTTTCTTCCAGTGCGGCGGCCTCGGCAGCAGGAGCATAGATGCGGGTCAGCTCTTCTTTTTTCTCCAGATAGTAATCGTAATTTCCGATATAGTTGACGAGTGTCTGTCCCGTCAGCTCCAGAATCCGGGTTGCAGTCTGATTGATAAAGTAACGGTCGTGGGACACGTACAGTACCGTTCCAGTGTAATCCTTCAGCGCGTTTTCCAGAATCTCCTTTGATACGATATCGAGGTGGTTGGTCGGCTCGTCGAGGATCAGGAAGTTGGCGTTCGAGAGCATCAGCTTGGCAAGGGAAATTCGTCCGCGCTCACCGCCGCTCAGCGTGTGGATCGGCTGGAAGACATCATCGTTTGTAAACAGGAAGGCGGCCAGCACATTTCGGATTTCGGTGTTTGTCAGATACGGATACGCGTCGGAAATCTCCTGGAAAATGGTCTTTTCCATGTGGAGCACCTGATGCTCCTGATCGTAGTAACCGATCTGTACACGGCTTCCAAGTGTAAAAGAGCCGGCATCCGGTCGGATGACTTCGTTTAAGATCTTTAAGATCGTCGTTTTTCCCGTTCCGTTGTTTCCGATGATTGCGACGCGCTCCCCGCGCTTGATTTCGAAATTCAGATCCTGGAAAAGCGTCTGTCCCGGGAAGGCTTTGGAGAGATGCTCGACGGTCAGCACATCGTTTCCGCTGGTGATGCGCGGCTCCAGACGGATCCGCATATCGGAGCGTACTTCCGTCGGTTTTTCGAGAACATCCATTTTGTCCAGCATCTTTTCACGGCTCTCGGCGCGCTTGATGGATTTTTCCCGGTTGAAGGATTTCAGCTTTGCGATGACTTCCTCCTGATGGTGGATTTCCTGCTGCTGGTTGACCCAGGCGTGGTAAGCGGCCTCGCGGAGCATTGCTTTTTTCTGACTGTAGGCGGTATAGTTTCCCTCAAAAGTTGTTACTTTTTTATTGTCCACTTCAACGACTTTTGTGACAACGCGGTCGAGAAAGTAACGGTCATGGGAGACAATCAGGACGGCTCCGCTGTAATTTAAAAGATACGTCTCGAGCCAGGAGATCGAGTCCATATCGAGGTGGTTGGTCGGCTCGTCGAGCAGAATGATGTCCGGTTTGGTGAGCAGCAGTTTACCAAGTGCCACGCGGGTCTTCTGACCGCCGGAGAGGGAGTCCACCTGTTTTTCAAAATCGCTCTCGGAAAAGCCAAGACCTTTTAAAACACCGACGACTTCACTGCGGTACGCGTATCCGTTTTCCAGTTCAAAGGTATGGGAGAGGCGGGTGTAGGTGGAAAGAAGTTCATCCAGCTCTGCACCGGATTTTGTCTTCATATCGCTTTCCATCTGACGGAGGCGTTCCTCCATATCGATCAGATTCTGTTTCGCGGTCAGCACTTCCTGGTAAATGGAAAGGTGTCCGGTCAGATCCTGATGCTGGGCGAGATAGCCCATCGTCTTTCCTTTGGAGAGGATGACCTCTCCCTCATCGGCCCTCATTTCGCCGATGATGATTTTTAACAGCGTCGATTTTCCGGCACCGTTGATGCCGACCAGTGCGGCTTTTTCGCGTTCTTCTATATGAAAAGATGCATTTTTGATAATTTCCGTTGTCCCGAATGCTTTCGAGATATTCTGACATGCAAGAATCATGTGGTTCCTCCAGATAACATATTTCTGTATTTTGACATAATACACCATCCTTATTATAGAGAGTAATACACAAAATTTCAAGAAATCTTTGACAATTTTCTATCAACCATATATAATATGAGTATATGCAGGTGTAAATAAGGAGGAATTTATCTTGGAAGAAAAAGGAATTTCTCGGGCAGTTATCAAAAGACTTCCTAGATATTATCGTTACCTGGGCGAATTGCTGGAGGACGGAGTAGAACGGATCTCTTCCGGTGAGCTGAGCGAGCGGATGAAAGTGACAGCTTCCCAGATTCGCCAGGATTTAAATAATTTCGGCGGCTTCGGCCAGCAGGGATATGGTTATAACGTGCGGTATCTGTACAGTGAGATTGGAAAAATCTTAGGTCTGGACAGAGTCCACAATATGATTTTTGTCGGAGCCGGAAATCTGGGACAGGCGCTTGCCAATTACGCGGCCTTTGAAAGAAGCGGATTCAAAACGGTCGGTATTTTTGACGTCAACCCGGTATTAAAAGGAATTTCCGTGCGCGGAATTGAAATCCGCATGGCGGACGAGCTTCCGGAATTTATCAAGGAGCACAACGTAGAGATCGCAGCTCTGACACTGCCGAAAGCAAAAGCGGTAGAGATGGCAGAGATCCTCGTGGATAATGGTGTGAAAGCAATCTGGAATTTTGCACATACCGATCTGAACTTAAAACTTCCGAAAGATGTGATCGTAGAGAATGTCCATCTTTCCGAAAGTCTGATGCGTCTCTCCTACAATCTGAACAGATATGAGGCGGAGCATCCAAAGAACAATTAAGAAACAAAAAACAAAAGCAGGAGAGTCTTCGGGAAACCGGAGGCTTTTTCTGTTAAGTCCCCGGAAGATGCGGGAAAAGGAGGAGAAGCGATGAAACGGATTCTTACAGCAGCACAGATGAAGCAGGCAGACCGAAATACCATGGAAACGATGGAAGTGCCGTCCCTGGTACTGATGGAGCGCGCGGCGCTGTCCTGTGTGGAGGAACTTCAAAATGGAACATGGGATACAGGAAAAGTTCTTGCCGTGTGCGGTCCCGGAAATAATGGCGGGGACGGTGCGGCAATTGCACGGATTTTAAAGACGAAAGGCGTGGATGCGGAACTGTTCTGTCTTGGAAATCCGGAAAAATACAGTGAAGGCATGAGAGCACAGAAGAAAATTGCGGAAAATTATGGGGTCCGTGAGGTTAAGAATCCGGATTTCCGGGAATATACTGTTATCATAGATGCCATCTTTGGAATTGGCGTATCCCGCCCGCTGGTAGGGGAGTACCGGAGAGCAGTGGAAGCAATCTGCGCAAGCGGCGTCCCCGTTCTCGCCGTGGACATCCCTTCGGGGATCCACACGGATACCGGAGAGGTCCTTGATGCGGCGGTGAAAGCCAGAGCCACGGTGACATTTGCCTGTGCAAAGCCAGGGCTTCTTTTTGATCCCGGAAAACGATATGCCGGAGAGGTCCTGGTCCGTGACATCGGAATCGGCTTTGATGCAGGAGAAGAGGAGACGCCCTGGTACGGTTCGGTGGAAAAAGAAGATCTGGACCGGTTTCTTACCCGCACGCCGATGGGAAATAAGGGAACCTTCGGAAAGGTGCTGGTACTTGCCGGTTCCGGTGCCATGTGCGGAGCCGCTGTTTTGTGTGCCAGGGCAGTCCTTGCATCCGGTGCCGGCATGGTAAAGGTTGTAACAGAGGAAAGAAACCGTACGCCGCTTTTCTGTGCCCTGCCGGAAGCAATGGCGGATTTCTGGAAGGAGGATGAGCCGCTTCCGGAAGAAGCCCTGCTGCAGGATCTCGCCTGGGCGGACGCTGTTGTTGCGGGACCGGGACTTTCCAAAAGCCGGACGGCAAAAGAACTGCTCGTTTTTACGGTGCAGCACACAGAAGTTCCTCTTATTCTGGATGCAGATGCGCTGAACCTGATTGCGGAAGATGCGGAGTTTCTTTCGGGCTGCCGGGCAGAAAAAATTTTAACGCCTCATGTAGGAGAGCTTGCACGGCTGCTGCACACGACCATTGCAGAATGCCAGCGTGACCCGGCAGGAAGCGCCGGAAGGGCCGCCGAAAAATACCAGGCCTGCTGTGTACGAAAGGATTCCGTAACCGTGACAGCAGAGAAAGGGCGTGAGCAGTATTACATAAACACAAGCGGAAGCAGTGCGCTTGCGACGGCGGGAAGCGGCGATGTGCTCGCGGGAATCACAGGCGCCTTTGCAGCGAAACGTCAGTGTGAAAAAAATGAGAAAAAAATCGGCCTTGCCAAAACAGCGGCACTGGCGGCATATGCGCATGGAAAAGCGGGAGAGGCTGCGGAAGAAAACAGCAGTGCTTCCTATGTAACAGCATCCGAGATTATCAGAGGATTGCAGTCAATCTGAGCAAAGCAGATCAGAATCACGGGTTCCCAAAAGGACTCCGGGCGGACTTTTTTGAAGCGCCGGATGAAATTTGTGAATACCTCCGGAAAAACAGGCAATATTAAATACATGGAAACGATTTTAAAAGGCGTAAAACGCCGGATCGTTATCGTATGGGAAAGCAAAACGGAAAGAATCGGAGAGTGAGCACAAGTGGTAATCAAGCGTGGCGATGTATATTATGCCGACCTGCGGCCCGTTGTGGGAAGTGAGCAGGGCGGTGTCCGTCCGGTGCTGATCATTCAGAATGACATCGGCAACCGGCACAGTCCGACGGTGATCTGTGCGGCGATTACATCGAGGATGAATAAGGCGAAGCTGCCGACACACATTGAGATCGAAGCGTCCGCCTATGGGATTGTGCGGGATTCCGTCATTTTACTGGAACAGCTTCGGACGATCGATAAGAGAAGGCTGAAAGATAAAATCTGTCATCTGACGCCGGAACAGCTGGCCCTTGTGAACGAAGCACTGAAAATCAGCCTGGATCTGCCTACATAAGGGGCATTTTTGGCGCGGTTCACGGTTGACGAATGAGAAAGATCGTGCTATATTCTATATTATATGGGCTTCTGCCGCTTTTCGGGGAAACCTTTTTACAGAAAAGTAATACTTTAAATAAAGGAGACAAAAGAGGTATGTCAGGACATTCAAAATTTGCCAATATTAAGCATAAGAAAGAAAAAAACGACGCAAAGAAAGGTAAAATCTTTACCATTATCGGCCGTGAGATCGTAATCGCTGTCAAAGAGGGCGGACCGGATCCGGCAAACAACAGCAAGCTGCGTGACGTTATCGCAAAAGCAAAAGCAAACAACATGCCGAACGATACCATCGACCGCGGTATTAAAAAAGCTGCCGGGGATGCAAATGCAGACAACTACGAGCGTATCACCTACGAAGGTTATGGCCCGAATGGTATCGCGATCATCGTAGAGACTCTGACCGACAACAAGAACCGTACCGCAGCAAACGTAAGAAGCGCTTTCACCAAAGGAAACGGAAGCGTTGGAACACCGGGATGCGTATCCTACATGTTTGACAAAAAAGGCCAGATCATCATCGACAAAGAAGAGTGCGAAATGGATGCTGACGATCTGATGATGCTTGCTCTGGATGCAGGCGCAGAAGACTTCGCAGACGAAGAGGACAGCTACGAAATCATTACCGATCCGGATGACTTCTCCGCAGTACGTGAGGCTCTGGAGAAAGACGGTATCGCCATGGCAGAGGCAGACGTTACCATGATCCCACAGACCTACGTAGAGCTGACCGATCCGCAGGCATTAAAAGACCTGAACCGTACCCTGGATCTGCTGGATGACGACGACGACGTACAGTACGTATACACCAACCTGGACGAGTAATTTCGCTGGAAATTACATAGAATCATAAGAATCTGCGCATACTGATGAAGCTATTTGGGAATAGCAGAAAAGAGGAAATCCGTATGGCAGAATCACAGAAAAACCAGCCAGAAAAAGAAAATATTGTAGAACTGAAGACCAACATTTATCTGCTGTCCATCATCGGCGAGGTGGAGGGGCATGAATCACTCGGCGAGCGCACGAAAGCGACGCGCTATGAGCACATTCTCCCTGCTCTTGCCCGTGCCGAGGAGGACAAAAGTATTGATGGTCTTCTGATTCTCCTGAATACCGTAGGCGGAGATGTGGAGGCCGGTCTTGCAATTGCAGAGATGATTGCGTCCATGCGAAAGCCTGCGGTATCGCTCGTTTTAGGAGGCGGTCATTCGATCGGTGTCCCGCTCGCCGTTGCAGCAGACTATTCGCTGATCGTGCCGAGTGCCACCATGGTCATTCACCCGGTGCGTACAAACGGCATGTTCATCGGTGTTGCACAGACGTACCGTAATATGGAAAAGACGCAGGATCGGATCACAGGTTTTGTATCGGCCCATTCTAAAATCACCAAGGAACGGCTCGAGGAGCTGATGCTCGATACGAAAACGCTGGTCAAGGATGTCGGAACAATGCTGGACGGCCCGCAGGCAGTGGAAGAAGGCCTGATCGACGAGGTCGGCGGCATTGCCCGTGCGCTCGAAAAGCTGAATGAACTGATGAAACATGCAGCAGGGACAGAAAATTGACTTCACAGCGCGGCTTGTGTTTCAGGGGATTTTGTGTTAGAATGAGTTCGCTGTGAAAATTCGAACGGAAGTTTTGTCCGGGCTTTCACAAAAGAGAAAAATAAGGGAACAGGATAAAAAAATGACAGTAATAGAAGCTTTATTTCTGGGCCTGATCCAGGGAATCACGGAATTCCTGCCGATCAGCAGCTCCGCACATCTGATTATCTTTCGTCACTTTATGAAGATCGAAGATACGCAGACGGTGTTTTTCAATGTGCTTTTGCACTTTGGCTCCATGATTGCAATTCTGCTCACGTTTTCGAAGGAATGGAAACGTCTCTTCCTCGCGCTGTGCGGAATCGTAATTGATCTGTTTCATAATTTAAAGGAACACTTTTCCAGTCAGCATCAGGAGAGAAAGCAGTACCGGAAGGTGCTCGGCAGCAACTACCGTATGCTCGCTTTCCTGCTGATCCTGACCACCATCCCGACTGCTGTAATCGGCGGCATGATTCAGAGCCTTGTCACACTGACCTCCTCGAATCTGCTGGCACCTGGCGTTGGTCTGTATCTGACGGCGATTCTGCTTGTGGTGGCAGATATGCTTCCGGAGGGAGAAAAAACGCAGAAAAATTTGAAGCCGAAAGATGCACTGATTGCCGGATTCTTCCAGGGCTTTTCCACGATTCCGGGTCTTTCCCGTCTTGGTTCGACTATTTCCGCGTGTGTGATCGGCGGCATGACCCGTTCGTACGCTGTGAAGTATTCTCTGATTGCGAGCGTTCCGGCGATTATCGGGGCAACCATCGTTGAACTTGCGACCATGGGAAAAAATAAAATTGTCTTTCATCCGGTATACCTGGTCGGCGTTTTCATGGCGGCACTTGCCGGTTACTTTACGATCCGCATTCTGATGCGTGTGGTGAAAAAACGGAAACTGAAATATTTTGCTTTGTACTGTCTTCTTGTCGGGACATTCTCCATTGCAGGATATTTTCTGCTGTAATACGAGAAAGGGGAGAAGTTCTGCATGGCAAATACAACAAAGGGAAGCGGGAAGACAAAGAAAAAGACTTCTGCTTCCGGAACAGCAAAAAAGAAACAGACCCAAACAACGGCCAGAAAAACAACGGCGAAAAAGAGCAGTACCGCAAAACGCACCTCCGGCACAAGGAAAAACACAGTCCGTGAGCCGATGGACGAGGGAGTGCGCGCAGAAATTATTCTGCTTTCCGTGCTTGCCGTTTCGATTCTGCTGATGCTCAGTAATTTCGGCATGGGCGGCGTGATCGGACAGGCTGTCTGCGACTTCTTTTTCGGTCTTTTCGGCGTGACAGAGTGGGCAGCACCGGTTCTGATCTTCTTTGGAACAGCATTTTACATAGCAAACAGACAGAACTTTTTAATTGTGAGGAAGACCGGGGGAGCGATCAGCTGCTTCGTCTTTTTCTGCGCTTTTATGCAGCTTCTGACGTCCGGCTATACGAGAGATACGACATTTTTGGATTACTATTTTGACAGCGCCTACGATCATCTCGGCGGAGGAATCTTAGGCGGTTCTGTCGTGAAAATTCTCGGGATGGGCTTTGGCCAGATCGGCGCGTGGGTGATTATTGTCATCGCCATCGTGATTTCCGTGATTGTGATGACACAGAAGCCGATTCTCGCACCGCTCCATGAAAAGACAAATGACCACCGCCGGATGGCGGAGGAGCGCCGCCAGGAGCGTCTGGCGCGCCAAGCTGCGATGGAGGAAGAGGAAAGCCGTGAGCTGATTCTTGAGCCAGTGGAGGAGCCGAAAAAAGCTGAGAAGAAAAAGAAATCCCGTCTTCTTTCCCATGTGGAATCCAAAGCAGACTTAAATGAGAACGACGATACCCATCAGATGGAGATGCCGGAGCTTTCGATTCACCGTGGTTCTGTGCCGGCTGAAGAGCCGGAAAAAACAGAACCAGAGATGACACGGCAAGCAGCAGAAGCGGCGAAAAAAGAGAAAACATCCGCGGATCATACGAGAAATCCGCGGTCTTCCCGCGAAGAGATTGAGGCGGATGTAGACGGCATTCGTCAGGAAATTGGAAAAAAAGCAGAGGAAAAACGGCCGGAGTATAAGACACCGCCGATGAATCTGCTGAAAAAAGGAACGCGTGGTGCGATGGGCGATTCCGATGCACACCTGCGGGAAGTAGCGCGGAAGCTGGAAGAGACGCTGGACAGCTTCGGTGTCAAAGTTACAGTCAACAACGTAAGCTGCGGACCGACCGTCACACGGTACGAGCTGATGCCGGAACAGGGAGTGAAAGTAAGCCGGATTGTCGGACTGACAGACGATATCAAGCTGAGTCTTGCAGCAGCAGATGTCCGCATCGAGGCGCCGATCCCGGGAAAATCCGCAGTCGGCATTGAGGTTCCGAATAAGACGAACACTGCCGTTATGCTGCGTGATCTTCTCGAAACACCGGAGTTTAAGAACTTCTCTTCGAATCTGGCCTTTGCTGTCGGAAAAGACATCGCCGGACAGCCGGTCATCGCGGATATTGCCAAAATGCCGCACCTTTTGATCGCCGGTGCGACCGGTTCCGGTAAATCGGTCTGCATCAACACGCTGATTATGAGTATTATTTATAAGGCAAAACCGGAAGACGTCAAACTGATCATGATCGACCCGAAGGTCGTGGAGCTTTCCGTTTATAACGGTATTCCGCACCTTTTTATCCCTGTTGTTACAGACCCGAAGAAGGCTTCCGGCGCCCTGAACTGGGCGGTTGCGGAGATGACAGACCGTTATAACAAATTTGCGGAATTCAACGTGCGCGATATGAAAGGCTACAATGCGAAAGTTGCCGAGCTGCCGCCGGATGAAAACGGCAAAAAACCGGAAAAACTGCCGCAGATCGTCATTATCGTGGACGAGCTTGCCGACCTGATGATGGTTGCGCCGGGAGAAGTGGAGGATGCGATCTGCCGTCTGGCACAGCTTGCCCGTGCAGCCGGTATCCATCTGATTATTGCAACACAGAGACCTTCCGTCAATGTCATCACTGGTCTTATCAAGGCGAATATGCCGTCCCGTATTGCATTCTCGGTTTCTTCCAGCGTGGATTCCCGTACGATCCTCGACATGGGAGGTGCGGAAAAACTGCTTGGAAAGGGCGATATGCTCTACAAGCCGCAGGATTACCAGAAGCCGGCCCGTCTGCAGGGATCCTTTGTTTCGGATAAAGAGGTCAGCGATGTCGTTGCCTACTTAAAAGATCACTACGGCGAGAACGCTTATGATCCGGATATCGAAAAACGGATTCACACCGTAAGCCTGGATGGCGGTTCTGCCGCAGTCGGCGGAGATGACCGCGATAATTACTTCGTGGAAGCCGGAAAATTTATCATCGAAAAAGATAAGGCATCGATCGGCATGCTCCAGAGAGTGCTGAAAATCGGTTTCAACCGCGCGGCCAGAATCATGGACCAGCTCGCGGATGCCGGTGTCGTAGGACCGGAGGAAGGAACCAAGCCGAGAAAAGTTCTGATGTCCATGGAACAGTTCGAAAATTATCTGGAGGAACACGGATAATGGGAAAAGATGTTGTCCGTTGTTTACAAATAACCGGAAACGTGATAAAGTATTAACATAAAATGCGCGAAAATCCAAGTCGTGCTTTTGTTAAAATATTTCTAACAAGATTAGGAGGATATTATGTACAAGATTCAAGAAGCGGAAATGCTCGCGAATAACATCTACCGTATGGTAGTAGAAGCACCGCGAGTAGCACAGCACTGCCTCCCTGGACAGTTTGTTATTGTCAAGGCAGATGAAGAAGGAGAAAGAATTCCTCTGACCATTTGTGATTACGACAGAGAAGCAGGAACTATCACCATCGTATTCATGCCGATCGGAGAATCTACAAAAAAAATGAAAGATCTCAAAGCGGGAGATGCTTTCATGGATTTCGTAGGACCTCTGGGACAGCCGTCCGAGTTCTGCAGCGAAGATATCGAAGAGCTGAAGAAAAAACGGATCGTATTCGTAGCCGGCGGTGTTGGAACTGCACCGGTTTACCCGCAGTTAAAATGGCTGCATGAGCATGGAATCACTGCTGACGCCATTGTCGGAGCAAAAACAAAAGATCTCGTGATTCTCGAGAAAGAAATGTCTGCTGTCAGCAATCTGTACATAACCACAGACGATGGTTCTTACGTAAGAAAAGGTATGGGTACCGATGTACTCCGCGACCTTGTACAGAACCAGGGCAAACAGTATGATGTCTGTGTTGCCATCGGACCGATGATCATGATGAAATTCGTATGTCTTCTGACAAAAGAACTGAACATCCCGACCGTTGTCAGCATGAACCCGATCATGGTAGACGGAACCGGTATGTGCGGTGCCTGTCGTCTAATGGTAGGCAATGAAGTAAAATTTGCCTGCGTAGACGGACCGGAGTTTGACGGTCATCTGGTAGACTTCGACCTGGCTATGAAACGTCAGCAGATGTACAAGACAGAAGAGGGAAGAGCTCTCTTAAGATACCAGGAAGGCGCAACCCATCACGGTGGATGCGGCCAGTGCGGAGGTGACAAATAATGGCAAAGGGATTAAACAGAGTACCGGTACGTGAGCAGGAGCCGAAGGTACGTGCCACAAATTTTGACGAGGTATGTCTCGGATACAACAAAGACGAAGCAGTAGAAGAAGCACAGCGCTGCTTGGGCTGTAAAAATGCAAAATGTATCACAGGATGCCCGGTTAATATCAACATTCCGGCATTCATTGCACAGGTAAAAGAAGGAAACTTCGAGGAAGCATACAAAATTATCGGTGAGTCCAGTGCACTCCCTGCAGTCTGCGGCCGTGTATGTCCGCAGGAGAGCCAGTGCGAGGGCAAATGTGTCCGCGGAATCAAAGGCGACGCTGTTTCCATCGGTAAACTGGAGCGTTTCGTTGCTGACTGGGCAAAAGAAAACGGTATCAAACCGGTTCCGGCAGCAGAGAAAAACGGTCACAAGATCGCGGTTATCGGTTCCGGCCCTGCAGGTCTTACCTGCGCAGGAGACCTTGCAAAACTTGGCTACGATGTAACCATCTTCGAGGCACTTCACAAAGCCGGCGGTGTATTAAGCTATGGTATTCCGGAGTTCCGTCTTCCGAAAGACAAAGTAGTTGCCGCTGAAATCGAGAACGTAAAATCTCTCGGTGTTAAAATCGAGACCAACGTTATCATCGGAAAATCCGTTACTATTGACGAGCTGTTAAAAGACGAAGGATTTGAAGCTGTATTCATCGGTTCCGGTGCAGGTCTTCCGATGTTCATGGGAATCCCGGGCGAGAACGCAAACGGCGTATTCTCCGCAAACGAGTTCCTGACCAGAAACAACCTGATGAAAGCATTCCGCGATGATTACGATACCCCGATCGCACACGGCAAGAAAGTTGCTGTAGTCGGCGGCGGCAACGTAGCCATGGACGCTGCAAGAACCGCACTTCGTCTCGGCGCAGAGGTACACGTTATCTACCGTCGTTCTGAGGCAGAGCTTCCGGCCCGTGCAGAGGAAGTTCATCATGCAAAAGAGGAAGGTATCATCTTCGACCTTCTGACCAACCCGGTAGAAATTCTGACCGACGACAAAGACTGGGTAACCGGTATCCGCTGCATCCGCATGGAGCTTGGCGAGCCGGACGCTTCCGGAAGAAGAAGACCGGTTGAGATTCCAGGATCTGAGTTCGAAATTGAAGTAGACGAAGTTATCATGTCTCTTGGTACTTCCCCGAACCCGCTGATTTCTTCCACCACCTACGGTCTGGATGTCAACAGAAGAAAATGTATCGTAGCTGAGGAAGAAACCGGAAAGACCAGCAAAGAGGGCGTTTACGCCGGCGGTGACGCTGTAACAGGTGCAGCAACCGTTATCCTTGCTATGGGTGCCGGAAAAGCCGGAGCTAAAGGAATTGATGAGTATATCAAAAGCAAAAATGCATAAGGCATTGCTTTTCTAAACTAAAAGCCATATAGACGCGGACAAAAAGTGATCTATATGGCTTTTGGTGTTTTTGACAGATATCCGAAAGGGTTAAAAAATTTAGAATGAAAATTACAGTATTGACAGTAGGAAAAATCAAAGAAAAATATTTACGGGATGCGATTGCCGAGTATTCCAAACGCCTCAGCCGCTATGCAAAGCTGGAAATTATCGAGGTGGCGGATGAAAAGACACCGGACAACGCGAGTGAAACCGTAGAGACAAATATCAAAACCAAAGAAGCAGAGCGCCTTCTCAAATATATCCGGGATGACGCTTATCTGATTACATTGGAAATTAAGGGAAAACAGCTCACATCCGAGGAGCTGGCCCAGAAAATAGATACGCTCGGCGTGCAGGGAACGAGCCATATTATTTTTGTGATCGGTGGTTCCTTAGGGCTTGGCGAGGAAGTTCTGAAGCGTTCGAACTATGCGCTCAGTTTTTCGAAAATGACATTTCCGCATCAGTTGATGCGGGTTATTCTGCTGGAACAGATTTACCGGAGCTACCGCATTAACTGCGGGGAGCCATATCATAAATAGCTGCGAATAAGAGAGGTGTGATTGCGATGCGTGAAATGCGTTTAAAAAAGCGGGAGATTACAGATCCTGAAATTTTAAGAGAAATTCTGGAAAGCTGCGAGGTTGTGCGGATCGGGGCGATGGATGAGGAAGGCATGTTTATCGTGCCGATGAATTATGGATATGATGTCCGGGAAGAAGATGGAACTCTTCACGTCTGTCTGTACCTGCATGGGGCAAAAGAAGGGCGGAAGGCGGCTGCATTTGCAGCGGATCCGCGCGTGGCGGTGGAGATGGATTACAACCATGAAGTGATTACAGGTGACTATACGTGCGCGTATTCCTATGCGTACCGCAGTATCATGGGAAACGGAACCATCACGGAGGTGACAGATCCGGAGGTAAAGAAGAAAGGCCTGGAAAAAATCATGGCGCATATCGCACCGGAGGCGAAGATCGCTTTTCTGCCGGAGATGGTGGAGCGCGTTGCCGTATGGCGCATAGACATCGATACATTTACCGGCAAAGAGCGCAGACGAAAATAGAGTGTTCGAAGCTCCGCAGGCTGCAGACGGAAAAAGACAGCAGAAAGGACAGCAGAAATGATTAAAATTGATCTGATTACAGGCTTCCTTGGCTCAGGGAAGACGACTTTTTTGAAACAGTACGCAAAGTATCTGATGACACAGGGAAAGAACATCGGCATCCTGGAGAATGATTTTGGGGCAGTCAATGTGGATATGCTGCTTCTGCAGGAACTGCGCGGCGATCAGTGCGAGCTGGAGATGATTTCCGGCGGATGCGACAAAGAGACACACCGCAGACGATTCCGCACGAAACTGATCTCGATGGGCATGAGCGGCTACGACCGCATTCTCGTGGAACCGTCGGGGATTTACGATGTGGATGAGTTCTTTGACACGCTGTATGACGAGCCGCTGAACCGCTGGTATGAGGCGGGAAGCGTCATCACGATTCTGGATGCCGGGCTCGATGAGAAGCTGTCGGAGGAAGAAGAGTATCTGCTGGCTTCCGAGGCGGCGAACGCTGGTAAAATCGTGCTGAGCAAAGTACAGAATGTTTCGGAAGAAAAGAAAGAAGAAACGATTGCCCATCTGAACCGCACGCTCGAGCAGGCAGGCTGCAGAAGACAGTTTTCTGATGCAGAAATTTTACAGAAAAACTGGGATGATCTGACAGAGGATGATTTCAAAATGCTCTCCGAATGCAGTTACCGTTCGGAAGATTACAGGAAGCTGGATTTCGGCGAGCAGCAGACGTTTGATTCACTCTGTTTTCTGGAGCCTAAGATTACAGAGGATGCGCTGAAAAAGGCGGCAGAAGCAATCTTTGCGGATCCGGCGTGCGGAAATGTATTCCGAATCAAGGGAATTGTAAAAACGGGCGAATGTGAGTGGAGCGAAATCAATGCGACGCGGGAACAGATGACATTCCAGGCAGTGCCGGCGAGCCAGGAAGTGCTGATTGTAATCGGCGCGGGGCTTTCGAAAGAGCGGATTAGTGGAATTCTCGGAATTGAGTAAAAAATGGAGCATGACGGAAAGGGGTATTTTCCATCATGCTCCTGCTGGTTGGGCTATAGCAGTTACTGTGAAATGCGCTGCCGTTCTGACATTGTGGGGAACGGAATGATTTTGGAATCCCGTGCATCATCCGGTGCACAAAGAGCAGTCAACGGCTGCGGCTGATTTTCCATGGTCTGGAAGGAGAGAATGCCATCTTTCCATAAAACGACATCATCCGGTGAATGGACGGCAAAATAGCGGTGCAGCACATCGAAAAGAGAGGATGGAACTGCCGCAAGATCGTGCCCGGGATCGCTGGAATATAGAAAGATCCGGCTTCCCGGAAAACGACGGGAATGGATACCGGCAGAGGGAGCGGTAAAATCCGGGTTTTCGGTAAAATATAAGGATCTTTCTGCGGGTCCGGAAAACGGAATAGACAGCGTTGTGGAAACAACTGGCGCTTCTTCTGCAAGGGCTGGCTGCTTCTGAAATTTGCACAGGAATGGGATATTTTGAAAAAATGTATATTTCTTTCTCATAAGACTCACCTTTCAGCCGGAAAAGATCTGGCATTTGGCAGGGTGGATGTTATCGTTTACTTTAATTTTATCTTATCAGAAGTGCAGAAATAACAGGGTTAAACATTTGTAAAAAGCGTGTAAAACATCTTAAAGAGAAAGAAAAGAGAAAGAAAAGAGAGGGGAAATCATATGGAACAGGAAGTAATGCAGGCCATTCGGGCAGAACTGGAAAGCAATATAGATGCAAAATACCGGGAATTTCACAGCTCTCTTGTTCCGGGACAGAACTGTCGGATTCTTGGTGTCCGCATTCCGGTTTCGCGACGGATTGCAAAAGCGACAGCAAGAGACCACTATGAAGTTTATACCGAACAGTTTAATCCGGAAGTCTACGAGGAACTTCTGATCCGCGGAATGATGATCGGCTACGGAAAGCTGACCCGTGAAGAACAGACGGCAGAACTGGACCGCTTCGTGCCGATGATCAACAGCTGGGGAATCTGTGACAGCTCCTGTGCAACGTACCATTTTATGAAGAAAGACCAGGAGTATTGGTATGGATATCTGCAGAAATGGCTGAAAAGCAGCCGGGAATATGAAATCCGGTTTGGTGTTGTGTGTCTGCTGGACTTTTTTATCAACGAAGCGTATATCGATGCTGTGCTGGAGGAGATGAAAAAGATTCATCACGATGGCTATTACGTAAAAATGGCCGTCGCCTGGGCGGTATCGATCTGTTATATTCATTTTCCGGAAAAGACACAGAAACTGCTGAAAGAAAACAGTCTCGATGACTGGACACATAACAAAACAATTCAGAAAATCAGAGAGTCGCTGCGGATCAGCAAAGAAGAAAAAGAGATGCTGAAAACCTGGAAGAGATAAAAAGAAAACCGTATCGCCGCGTTTCGAATATCGCAGCAATACGGTTTTCTTTCTCTTTTTTGAACTTATTCGTCCCATCCCTCAAAAAGCCGGATGTTGACGGCAATATTTCTTGCAATTTCACCTTCGCTTTTCCCGAGATCTGCCACATCCGATACCGGCGGAAAATCAGGTTCTTCTTCCGTCAGTTCCAGAGAGATCCAGTCATAGGCGGAGTGAATGGCATCTTCCAGCGCCTCGTCGAGGGTATCCCCTTTTGCATAGCAGCAGGCGAGATCTGGAAAATAACCTTCGTAGGTTCCCTGTTCGGTTTTATGAAAAACGGCTGGATAAGTAAATTTCATAGTGTTTCTTCCTTCCTTTTCTTTTTCACAGAAATTCTTTTTTATCGTAGCACTTTTTCTCAAAAGATACAATGCCTAAAATACAATTGATCGTATTTGTAATCTATGCTAGAATGAAAAACAGATAATTGGAAAATACAAATGAAACCAAGGGAGGATTTCTCTTTGATAAAAGTAATTTTATGGGACATCGACGGAACACTTCTGAATTTTAAGATGTCGGAACGGTATGCAATTGATTACTGTTTCAACAAGTTTCATATGGGAACCTGCACAGACGAAATGCTGCAGCGCTACAGTGTGATCAACCGCGGCTACTGGGAGCGGCTGGAGACGGGAGAGCTTACGAGAGAACAGGTGATGCTTGGACGGTTCCATGAATTTTTTGAATCGGAAGGGCTTCCGACGGATCAGGTAAAAGATTTCAATGATGAATACCAGATCCGCCTCGGTGATAAGGCTTTCTTCTGCGACCACGGAGATGAACTGGTAAAACAGCTGAAATCTGCCGTAAAACAGTATGCAGTAACAAATGGAACCACTGTTGCACAGGAGCGCAAACTCCGTCTTTCCGGACTTGACCAGCTTCTGGACGGTGTTTTTATCTCGGAGCAGGTCGGTGTGGACAAGCCGCAGAAGGCTTTTTTTGATGCGGTGTGGAACGAAATCGGAAGTTACGCACCGGATGAGGTTGTGATCGTCGGCGACTCCCTCACAAGTGATATCCGCGGTGGAAAAAATGCAGGAATCCTGACCTGCTGGTACAACCCGGATCATCTTCCGAACAAAATCGGAGTGACCCCGGACTGCACCATTGACAACCTTCAGGATATCCTTTCGTATCTGGATGAAAGCAGGTGATTTGCTAATGAGAACACGCGTATTACAGGAAAAAAATTATGCGGAGCGGATGCAGAATGGTGTGGAGCCGTATCTCGCCGCTCATGCAGAAGAATTTTACTGGGAAAGGGAGAGCAGTCATCCGATTCATGTTCTTCGTTACCGTGCGTTCCGCCCGAGAGGTGTTGTTGTAATCTCACACGGTTTTACGGAAAATGCAGAGAAATATAAAGAGATCGTGTATTATTTTATCAAAGAGCATTTTCATGTTTATCTGCCGGAACACTGCGGCCACGGAAAGAGCTACCGTCTGGTGGATGATCCGTCGCTTGTTTATGTCGATTCCTACCATCGTTATGTAGAAGATCTGCTCTTTGTTGCACGAAAAGCAAAAGCAGAGGCATGCGGTCTTCCGCTCGTTCTCTATTCTCACTCGATGGGCGGAGGAATCGCAGCAGCAGCGGCCGCCAAAGCGCCGCATCTGTTCCGGAAAGTGGTCTTGAGTTCGCCGATGATCCGTCCGCTGACCGGAAAAGTGCCGTTCGCCGATGCAAAACGGATCGCAGCTTTTGCCTATGCCACAGAACGAGGCACACAGTATGTGGTAGGACAGAAACCATACCAGGGAATCGAAAGCTTTAAACAAAGTTCGTCCCTCTCCCGTCCGCGCTTTCTCTATTACCAGCAGAAGCGGGAAAAAGAGCCGCTGTATCACCTAAATGCCGCTTCTTACGGATGGCTCCATGCCGCCGCACATCTGTACCGCGATCTGATGCGGAGCGGATGGAAACGGATCGAGGCTCCTGTCCTTTTATTTCAGGCGGAGAACGATCATCTTGTGTCCAACCGTGCCCAGGAGCGGATGATCCGGAAAATGGCAGAACGCCGTCCCGGTATGGCAAAAATGGTAAAAGTACCGGGCGCAAAGCATGAATTGTTTGGAACCAGAGGGCGCATGCTCCAGACGTACTGGAATATGGTATTTGCTTTTCTGGAAAAAGAT
The DNA here is from genome assembly GCF_977045365.1 of Fusicatenibacter sp. Classification (NCBI taxonomy): domain Bacteria; kingdom Bacillati; phylum Bacillota; class Clostridia; order Lachnospirales; family Lachnospiraceae; genus Fusicatenibacter; species Fusicatenibacter sp. Next base: position 6,574 of record NZ_CDRRUH010000041.1, on the reverse strand, counting down.
CTGTAACAAAAGAGAAGGGATGACAAAATGACACAGACAGAAATCGAAGAATATATTACCCAGTTTCCTATCTATCAGTATGCATTTGTAAAACCGGAGGACATCGAATTCAATGACCGGGTCCGCCAGATCTGCAAAAAGGAGTGCTCCCGCTACGGAGCCTCCTGGTCCTGCCCGCCGGCGGTCGGCACTGTCGAGGTATGTAAGGAGCGCTGCATGAACTACGATCATGTGCTGTTCTTCTCCAGCATCGCAGAAGTGGACAATATCATGGATATGGATGAGACATTAAAAACAAAATCGGAGCACGAAAAAATCACACGCGAAATCGAACAGCATTTGAAAGATAAAACGCTGCTCACGTTCGCACTCTCCTCCGATTCCTGTCAGCTCTGCGAAAAATGTACCTATCCGAGAGGCGGCTGCCGCCATCTTGAGCTGATGCATCCGTGCATCGAGAGCCATGGCATTGTTGTTGCAAACCTGATTGAAAAAAATATGATGGATTATTACCTCGGCGAGCATATGGTCGTATGGTTCAGCATGATTTTCTATAAAGAATCGTAATCTGCGATGTAATTTTCCATTCTTTCAAGCGTATTTACAGTAGAGGATTTCGCTGTAAAAACAGCCGGCAGTGACTGCCGAAGAACCGCAGGTAACGGAAGCACCGCAGGAATCGGATCTGTATGGCGGACAGCTCGTCTGGATTTCAGAGACCGGATCGAAGTACCATAACAAAAATAACTGCGGCAGAATGAATCCGGATCGGGCATATCAGATGACGAGAGAAAATGCAGAAGCCCAGGGGTATGAACCCTGCAAAAAATGTTTTTAAAAGGGAAATGAAACCCCGCAGCCTGATCGGGCAGGAAACCCTAGCGGCTGCAGGGTATTTTTGTGCTTTTTTCTGCATAAAATAGCGATAGAATAAAAAGCAGACCCGCAAAGCGGAGGAGGTTTTGGATGCGAAAAAAGAAAAAGCAGAAAAAATCGCTCCATCCGCCGGGCGGGGAGCTGCTTTCGGCGATGCAGGTTCCTTCGGATCTTGCCTTTGGCGAGCCGGTTGTGACGTTTTACGGCGGGAGAGAAGTGCAGATTGAAAATTACCGCAGGATTCTGGAATATAATGCGTGCCGCCTCTGCGTGCTTACACAATATGGCAGGCTGCTCCTTGTGGGAGAGGGAATCCGGATTGTTTCGTATTCCGGGGAGGAGATGCGGGTGGAAGGGAGAATCGATCAGGTGACGTTTCAATAAGTGTAATGATTCCAATCATTCCAATGTTGAAAAGGGGGTGTGCGTTTGCAGAGGGGAAAGGCTTTCTGGAAAGGCAGTGTGCGGATTCGTGTGATGGGCCGTGAACCGGAGCGTTTTTTCAATCTGTGCGGGCACCATAACATCACACTGTGGGACGTGACAGAACACCAGGGCTGTTTTGAGATGAGCCTTCTGCCGGAAGATTTTTTCCGCCTCCTGCCGATCCGCCGCAAGAGCGGTGTGCGCATCCGAATACAGAAAAAACAGGGACTGCCTTTCTTTTACCGGCGAAGTTTAAAAAGAAAGGCATTTTTTATTGGCATTTTTCTCTGCCTGGCGGGACTTTACACGCTGTCGCAGTTCATCTGGAATATTCATGTGGAAGGAAATTACGCGAACAGTACGCAGACGATCTTAAACAGCCTTGACGCGGCCGGGATTCATCATGGAAGCTGGAAAAAACGTGTGGACTGCAGCCAGACCGCATCGTATCTGCGGGAGCAGTTTCCGAATCTGACCTGGGTGTCCGCAAAAATAGAAGGGACGCAGCTTGTCCTTGCGGTAAAAGAAAACGTAGACGGCTATGTGATCGAAGAAAAAGCAGATGATCCGCAGAATCTTGTGGCGAAAAAAGAAGGGACGGTCGTGCGTATTATCACACGGAACGGCATTCCGCAGGTGCTCCCCGGTGATACATGTCAGGCGGGAGACATTCTTGTAAAGGGCGAGATTCCGCTTATGAATGACAGTGGGGAAACGTATGATTATTCTTATGTTCACGCAGACGCGGATATTGACCTTGAGACGACGTGGTACTATTATGATACCTTTCCGCTTTCCCATACGGTACGGACATATCAGAAAGCAGAGAAAAAAACGCCGGTATTCCAGATTTCTGCTTACCGATTTTTCCTTGGAAATCTGCTGCCGGAGAATTTTGTGGAGAGTTTGCGGAGCATGACCGGAACGGCGGATCAGAAAACAGAGAAAAGGGAAAATGGAGCAGACGAGGAAGTGTCCCTTCAGCAGCTCTATCTGACAGAAAACTTTGCCCTTCCGTTTTATTTCGGCTACCGCCGGAAATTTCCGTTTGAAGTTCAGAAAGAAACCTACTCAGAACACGAGGCAAAAGAAAAAGCCTCGCAGAATTTTCAGAAATTCCGCAGAAATTTATCAGAAAAAGGACTTCAAATATCGGAGAATCATGTTACAATAGAACTTAACGATACGTCATGTATCACAAAAGGGACACTTCGCGTGATAGAACGGGCCGTAGAAGCACAGCCCTGCGAAATGCAGAAGATGTCGGATGGAAAGGAAACAATGGTAGATGAACAGCAATAACAACATGATAGAACTGCAGATGGAACTGCCCATCGAACATGAAAAGAAAGTATTCGGCCAGTTTGATGAACACATCAAAATTCTGGAAAGATCCCTGGCGGTTACGCTGATCTCCCGGGACGGTGTTTTAAAAATTGTAGGCCCGGCATCGAATGCAGCGCGCGCAAAGGAATGTCTGACACAGCTTCTGGAGCTCTCACGCCGCGGAAATGATATCACCACACAGAACGTCAATTATGCAATCTCACTTGTTATGGAGGACAGCGGAAGCAGCCTTGCGGAAATCGACAGTGATTGCATCTGCCACACGGTCGCAGGCCGTCCGGTCAAACCGAAAACACTCGGTCAGAAAGCGTACGTGGATGCGATTCGGGAAAAGATGATCGTCTTCGGCGTCGGCCCTGCCGGAACCGGAAAAACATACCTTGCAATGGCGATGGCGATCACCGCGTTCCGAAACGATGAAGTAGGACGTATTATCCTGACGCGTCCGGCGATTGAGGCGGGTGAAAAACTCGGTTTCCTGCCGGGAGATCTGCAGAGCAAAATTGACCCGTATCTGCGGCCGCTCTACGACGCGTTGTATCAGATCATGGGAGCAGAGAGTTTCCAGAAAAACATGGAAAAAGGCCTGATCGAGGTCGCACCGCTCGCGTATATGCGAGGCCGTACACTCGACAATGCGTTTATTATCCTCGATGAGGCACAGAATACGACACCGGCGCAGATGAAAATGTTCCTGACCCGTATCGGTTTTGGATCAAAAGTCATTGTTACCGGAGATGCCTCCCAGAAGGACCTTCCTTCCGGTACACGCTCCGGCCTTGATGTGGCGATGCAGGTACTGAAAAGAGTAGACGGAATTTCCTTCTGCGAGCTGACGAGCAAGGATGTTGTCCGTCATCCGCTGGTGCAGAAGATTGTACAGGCTTACGATGAATATGAAAAGAAAGCAAAGCCGGAAAATCATAACGGCAGAGCAAAAAGTACGACGAGAAAACGGAGGGAAAATAAATGACATTGACGTTTGAAAATGAACAGGATTTTGACCTTGGATTTGATCCGGAAGAGGTTGCAGCAGCGGTAATCAATGGTGTGCTGGATCAGGAAGCGTGCCCGTATGAGGCAGAAGTAGAACTGATTCTGACCGATCCGGAAAATATCCGCACCATGAACCGGGAACACAGAAACATTGACCGGGAGACAGACGTGCTTTCTTTCCCGATGGTAGATTATCCTTCTCCGGCTTCGTTCGATTTTCTGGAGACGGAAGAGGGAGATGACTGCTTTAACCCGGACAGCGGTGAGCTGATGCTGGGTGATATCGTAATTTCTGTTGCGCGCGCAAGAGCGCAGGCGGAGGAATACGGTCATTCTTTAAAACGCGAATTTGCTTTTCTTGTTGCACACAGTATGCTGCATCTTCTGGGTTATGATCATATGACACCGGAGGAAGCAGCCGTGATGGAGGCAAAGCAGGAAGAGGTGCTGCAGCGTCTCGGTATCACAAGAGACTGATTGAGAGCAGAAAAGGAGGGGTCTTTATCAAAAAGAGAGGGTTTTACACATTGGGGATTGCTCTGCTGGGAAGCATGATGCTGTTCGGCTGCCGGAAAATTGGGGAAACGGCACCGGAAACTGCATCGGCAGGAACTTCTTATGTCTCAGAAGAGACAGCAGGGGAAAGCAAGACAGAAACGAAAGCTGCGGAACCACCGGCCCCGACCGAAGATCCGGCACCGGAGCCGCTGGTTCCGGAAGCGATTGAGCCGACACCCGCGGAGGATGCGCTGCCGGAAGGTATGGTGAAAAGTTATCTGACAGGAGAACCTGTCGCCGAAGTACAGGGAAGAAGGCGCCCGGTGGCGGTTATGCTGAGCAATATCATCAGCGCCTGCCCGCAGAGCGGTATTAGCCGTGCGGGAGTGATCTATGAAGCGCCGGTCGAAGGCGGCATTACGCGCCTGATGGGGCTGTTTGAAAATTATGATGATCTCGAAAAGATCGGATCGGTGCGGAGCTGCCGCGAATATTATGTGTATCTGGCAGCGGGATTTGACGCTCTGTATTACCACTATGGACAGGCGGCGTATGCGATTCCGCTGCTCGAATCGGATCACATAGACAATGTGAACGGCATGGAGTATTCGGAACAGGTGTATTACCGGACGTCGGATCGTCCGTCGCCGCACAATGCGTATTTGGATGCGGCCGGGATTGCAGCGGGAATCGATCTCTGCGGCTACCGGACATCTTACAAAGACGGTTATGACGGATTTTTCCAGTTTGCATCCGAGACAGAACCGGAAACGCTGGAACAGGGACGAAATGCCGCCTATGTGGCACCGGGCGGATATTTCCACAATAATCCATGGTTTTCGTACGATGAGGCGAGCGGCACGTATTTGCGTTATCAGTTCGGGGAACCGCAGATCGATGAGATGACACAGGAACAGCTTGCGGTGAAGAACATTATCGTGCAGTACTGTTCCTGGAAAAAGTATGATGACAATGCGGAATATCTCGATATCGATGTGGTAAACGGCGGAACGGGAACGTATATCACAAACGGAAAGGCCATCGACGTGACATGGAGCAAGGATGATCCGTGGGGCGTCACAAAGTACCGGGACAGCAATGGAGAGGAGATTAAACTGAATCCTGGAAAAACATGGGTTCTGATTGTTTTGGATAATTATGCAGATGAGACTGAAATCCGGTGATAAAGCTGGATTTCAGGATTTTTCTCAGATCGGCTGGACAGATCCTGTGTTTTGCGGTAAGATAAAGAGAAAATCCGGTCATTTAACCGAATCAAGCGAGTCCCTCGCTTCTAAAGCGGTGGGATGAATTGTTAAAAGAAACATAACGGCAGTGGCAGGCGGAGAGAAATCGGTATCCTCCACTGACATGAGGCGAGTCACAGTCGAACTATTTTCGACATGTCAGACTCCGTGAAAATACCGACTGTGAGTTGAAACAAACAAAGGAGAAAAATACAGAAAATGGAAATTAATATACAGAGAATCAACGAACTTGCCCGCAAGGCGAAAGCAGAAGGGCTGACACCGGCGGAGAAAGAGGAGCAGCAGAAGCTTCGGAGAGAATACATTGCAGCCGTAAAAATGAACCTCCGTACCCAGCTCGACAATATTGATGTGCAGGAGAAAGACGGAACAATTGTAAATCTGGGGGAGCGTTATGGAAGCAAAAGGAAACATTAGAAAAGAAGTTTTTGCCCGAAGAAGAGCAGCCACACAGGAAGAAATCCAGGAAAAGAGCCGTATGATTTATGAAAAAATCACGGCTCTGCCGGAATTTCTGGATGCGGACTGCTTTTTTGCGTATATGGATTTTAAGAAAGAAGTCATGACGCGGGATCTGATCGAAAAAGCGCTGGAAATGGGAAAGACGGTTGCTGTGCCGCGCGTGGAAGGCGACGATATGGTTTATTATGAGATCAAAGATTTCTCCACGCTGAAATCCGGCTATTTTGGCATTATGGAGCCGGACGGCGGAAAGGTCTGCACGCGGGAAGAGGGCTTTTTGCTGGTACCCGGCGTGGCCTTTGATCCGGCGCGCCACAGAGTCGGATATGGAAAAGGATTTTATGACCGCTTTCTTGCCGCACATCCAGGGTTTACAACGGTTGCGGCGGCGTTTGAGTTTCAGCTGTTTGACGCGGTGCCGTTCGAGGAGACGGACATTCTGCCGCAGATGCTGGTGACAGAACAGAAAATTTACTGTTAAGCCAATCACGATAAGACAACACGAGGACTAATTGTTAAGTAACCAAAAACATAGAAATATGTTTATAAATATAGATAAAAGTGGACATACGAAATCTCTTATCTATAGATTAACAATAGGTCTCAAGCCTAAGTGACTGCTACTGTCGAAAGACATGTTGCAGATAGGAACTATGTTAAGTAGTAAGGTAAAGACACACCTTTAGATGTAATCTTCAGTC
>NZ_CDRRUH010000040.1:0-29258 GCF_977045365.1 Fusicatenibacter sp. | reverse complement strand
CGGTGCTTCTGGTGTGGCTGCTGTCGTGCGCGGAACGCGGATGGTCGGTCCGGTACGGTTACTTTCCGTTTTTCCTTGCCATCACGGTGCTGCCCGGCTTCTGTCAGAAGCATATGAAAAAACTGCGACTTGTGTGTCTGGCGCTGGGCAGTATGATTTTCCTGTCATCCTGCGGGGCAGTAGAGCCGGAAAAGCGGCTGTATCCACTGGCGGTTGCCTTTGATTATGTGTCGGAAGAGGCTGCTGCGCCGGAAAACAGTGAAACTGGGGAAGAAACCGGAGAGATGGTCAGTGAGAGCGGCGGAGAAAAGGAGACGGCTGGCGGTAAATGGCGCGTCTGGTATGCGCCTGCGAATCTTGCGGTGGTGACCGGCCAGGGAAAGGATGAGCAGGAGGAGGGAACCGACGAGGATCCGGCATCGCTGTTCTTTGAGGCGGAGACCTTCGAGGAGATTGCGCAGCAGTATGACAGCACAGAGGAATACGATCTCGACACCGGGCATGTCCAGGCGATTGTATTTTCCGATGCACTGCTCGGCGACCGGAGCCGCATGGAGGAGCTGCTGAACTACCTGGAACAGGACCGCGCGCTCGGACACAGTGCCTGTCTGTTTCACGCAGAAAAACCAGAAGATATCATGGAGCAGAACGGAAAACAGGTGGAGTCCGTCGGTGAGTACCTGTGCGGAGTTTATGACAACCGGGTGAAAAGAAAAGAGGCGGTGACACTGGCGGACTTGTGCTATGCGTGGGAAAACGAAAGGAGCATTCCGTGGATTCCGAAAGCGCCGTAAAAGGTTTAAAGTGTATGGAATATCGGAGCGGGCAGTGAGTGCCTGTGTATAAAAGTTTTGAAATCCGGCAAAACTGGAAAAAACAGGAGGCAGCATATGAATGAGAAAAAAGCACAGAGCCGGAAACGGAATCAAAATCAGACACAGAAGAAATCCAGGGACGGGCAGGCGCAGCCCCGAAATACATTTGGGAACCAGCATAGAAGTCAATTCCAGGCGGCATTTCAAATTTTCTGCCGCCGCTGGCTCCCCATCTGCATTGCGGCGCTGATCCTTTCCGGAACCGCCAATCTTCTCCGCGAGTCCCGTCTGCAGCAGGAAGTCGCTGCAAAGATCGTGCGCTTTCATGTAAGAGCCAACAGCGACTGCGTCTCCGACCAGCAGATCAAGCTTCAGGTACGCGATGCCGTTGCCGAAGAACTGCAGACGATCCTGCACGGAGCCGAAACAAAAGCAGAAACCGAAGAAATCCTGCGTGAAAACGAGCCCTCCATCCGTGCCGCCGCCCTTCAGACGCTGCGCGCAGGAGGCAGTACTGACGATATCACCGTAACGTACGGAAAAGCCAGTTTTGAGGAAAAAGAAACGGGCAATTATATTCTCCCCGCCGGAACGTACGACGCTCTTCAGATCAACATTGGCAGAGCCAAAGGGCACAACTGGTGGTGCATGCTTTACCCGTCCATCTGCTTTTCGGATGCCCTGCGCCCCGTAAACGAGGACGGCGAAAGTGCAGAAAAAGTCGAAAAAAGCCGGATTCCGCTGCAGAATCTGCTGAGTGACGCCGCCTACCGCGAAATCCTGAAAAGTGACCGGATTTCGTTCCGGTTTTTCTGGCGTTAAGCGGATTTTTCGAAAGACTTTCAAGAGAAATGATTGCAATATTCCTCCATTCGGGTTAAAATAATGTATCAGCGACCTATTTTAACCAGGGTCGTGAAATGAAAAAAGAAATGTAAAAATTCAGATATATTAAATATGGAAATGAACCCCATTCGGCATGACAAAAAAGTAATGCCGGATGAAAAATGGAGGAAAGTATGAAAGCAGACAGACAGGCGCCGATCGGCGTCTTTGATTCCGGTGTCGGCGGACTGACCGTAGTGCGTGAGATTATGCGAAACCTGCCCGACGAACGAATCGTATATTTTGGAGATACCGCGCGTGTGCCGTACGGTTCCAAATCGAAAAACACTGTCATCCGTTATTCCCGCCAGATCGTACACTTTCTGGAAACCCAGCAGGTCAAGGCAATCGTCATCGCCTGCAATACCGCAAGTGCGCTGGCACTCGATACGATCGAAAAAGAGATTGATCTCCCGATCATCGGCGTGGTAAAACCGGGCGCACAGATGGCCGTCGAGACGACGCAGAACAAGCGCGTCGGCGTCATCGCAACCGAGAGCACCATTCAGAGCGGCCTCTACCAGCAGCTCATTACCGGGGCAGATCCGGCGATCACCGTTTACGGAAAACCGTGTCCGCTGTTCGTGCCGCTCGTGGAAGAGGGCTGGACAAAAGATCCGATCACCGAGGAAGTGGCACGCCGCTATCTGGCAGAGATTCTGGATAAAGACATCGACACGCTGATTATGGGATGCACCCACTATCCGCTGCTGCGTTCTCTGCTGCGGAAAGTAGTCGGAGAAAAAGTAACACTCGTCAACCCGGCATACGAAACCTCACAGGCACTGCGCAGACTGCTGCGGGAGCTGGATCTGGAGAATCCGGGAAACGATGAGCCGGGCCGTCAGAAATACCAGTTCTTCGCAAGCGACGGCGTGGAGCGGTTCAATGCCTTTGCACATTCCGTTCTGCCGGAGCAGATCAGCGATACGAAACAGGTACAGATTGAAAACTATTAAAAACGACATACAGAAAAGAGAGAGGAACACCAGAAAAGGATGGAAAAAGACGTACTCATCAGCATCCGCGGACTGCAGTATCTGATGGATGAGGAATCCGGCGAACAAGAACCGGTGGAGGTTATGACGACGGGTTCGTACTACAAGAAAAACGGCCATCACTTTCTGATCTACGACGAGGCAACCGAAGGCTTTGACATGATGACGCACAACATGATCAAATTTACGGAAAACGCCCTCGAGGTGCGCAAGCGCGGCCTCATTGATGTCCATATGATTTTTGAGGAGGATAAAAAGAATATTTCGTTTTATCACACGCCATATGGCATGATCAACATGGGAGTTGCGGCGACGAAGGTCAGAATGAAAGAGACGCCGGATCAGATTTTACTGAAGGCAGAATACGCGCTCGACATCAACGACAGCTACGTGGGGGACTGCGTAATCGATATCGAGGTAAGACCGCGGGAAGGCGGAAAACTGAATTTATAAAAAAATACCCGGGAAGAATGAAAATCATTCAACTCGGGTATTTTCGCGAGCAACGAGCCAAAGTCCGGGCTTGCACGAGACCTTGGCGACTGCCGCGAAAGCAAAAAGAAACACGCAAAGCGTGTTTCTTTTTGTTTCAGATGAAATTTTATTTCTCCTCGCCGCGTGCTTTGCGGAGCATTCTCTGCCAGAAGCCGTTTTTCTTTGCCGGCTGCTCTAACGAACCGCGGATGCCGCGTACGCCGGTGATGTAGATACCGCTTACGGTAGCTTTGACTTCTTTTTTCACCGGGATCTGATCGAAGATAGCAGCGTCGCAGATCAGGGTCATGATTCTCGGACCGACTTTTGCTTTGACGATCGGCAGTTTTGCACGACGCATCATTTTCGGTGTCTGGTCGATGACCATCTGTGGAAGTCCGGAATCTTTCATGCGAAGCTTTTTCTTATCTATGATCAACATGGTGACCGTCTGTTTCATGGCCTCCATTTGTTCCTGCTGTGCGGCCTGTTTTGTCTGTGCTTTTTTACCGAAGTAATACAGCAGACCAAGGATGACAGCGATGACAGCTAATACGATTAATACGATAATCCAGGGTTTCATCCCTCTATTCCTCCTCTGCAAAAAAATAATGCGGGCATCGGTACATACGATGCCAGTCTATGTTCATTCTAACATTGATTCCGGCAAAACGCAAACACATTTTAGCGCAATCCAGGCGATTTTACGGTCGAAAATCATAAGAATTTCTAAAATCGGAGCCCCAGCCTTTTTTTTACCGGACAAGTATGGTAAAATGAGATTTACAACGCGCCGGGAACGGCGTAGTATGGAGGAAAATTCAAGAATGAAAAGAAAAGCAGCAGTCATGCTTCTGCTCATGACACTGGGAGCAGCCAGTGTGAGCGGATGTGGAAAAAACAATACAACAAGCAGCAGTTCCGTATCAAGCGCAAGCAGCACAAGCGCTTCCTCAGCATCCGATGCGTCGAGCGCAGGCAGCACATCGTCCGACAGCACAGCTTCCGAGGACTACGTTTCCCCGAGCGATGTCGACGGCATTCCGGTTGTAGACGAGGACGCAGATCCGGCGGACTGTGTGACACTCGGCGATTATAAAAACCTGACGCTGGAGAAGAAAGTAGAGCAGGTAACGGATGATGATGTACAGAACGCTATTCTGTCAGAGACATCCGTGACCATGGAAGATCCGGATGCCACCGTACAGGAAGGAGATACCGCAGATATCGCTTACGTCGGAAAAATTGACGGCGAGGAGTTCGACGGCGGAAGCAGCGATTCCTATAATCTGGTGATCGGTTCCGGAACATTTATCAACGGATTCGAGGATGGCGTTGTCGGCATGAAAACCGGTGAGACGAAAGATCTGAACCTGAAATTCCCGGATAACTATCAGAGCACCGATCTGGCAGGAAAAGACGTTGTGTTTACTGTTACTGTAAATGCGTTCACCCGCCCGGCAGAAAATATCGACGGATGGGAACTTGACGATGAGTGGGTAGCGGCAAACACCGATTACAGCACCGTAGATGATTATTATGCCGGAAAACGTGCAGAGCTTGAGGCAGCCAACGAGACAACCGCAGAAAACAATCTGCAGGATGACGCGATGCAGCGGGTAGCAGACGGCTGTACGTTCACCAAAATCCCGAAACTGTACATCGCCCTCGGCGAGGAAGATTATGATAAACGGTATACCAACTATCTGCAGAACTATGGCATTTCCCTGGATGACTATCTGGAGCAGTACGCAGACCGGGCAACCTACAATCAGGAGAAAGCAACGTATGCCGGAACCATGGCAAAGAGCGCCCTTCTTCTGGATGCCGTAAAAGAGGCAGAAGGCTGGACAACCGACGATCAGGATTACCAGGAGATCTTAAACGATGAGGCAGCCAACGCCAACATGTCCCAGGAGGATTTCCTGAACGCGGCAAATGATTATTATGGTGAAGATACCGTCGTGCGCAACATCATGATGGAGCGTCTGATCAACACCGTTCTTGACAACGCAGCCGTCAATACGGTAACCGTAGATGCAGACGGAAACACCGTAGAATAACGTTTACGAAAAAAATCACCCCGGAATACGGAAAGAAAATTTTCCAGTATTCCGGGGTGTTTCTTTTTCAGGATTTTCTAAAGATATTTATTTCGAAATCTTATGCCATAATTTTGCGGAACAGATCTTTCAGATCTTCAACGCTTGCATCTTTCGGGTTGCCCGGTGCGCAGGCATCTGCGTGTGCGGACTCGGCAAGGAACTGCAGGTCTTCTTCTTTGACTGCTTCGAGAACAGATGGGATTCCAACGTCTGCGGACAGTTTCTTAACAGCGTCGATCGCTGCTTTTCTGTACTCTTCCTGAGACATTTCATCGACACCTGCAACGCCCATAGCGCGTGCGATTTCACGGTATTTCTCACCGGTGCACTCCTGGTTGTATTCCATAACGATCGGAAGCATCATTGCGCATGCAACACCGTGCGGGGTATCATAAACAGCGCCCAGGGTGTGTGCCATGGAGTGAGCGATTCCAAGACCTACGTTGGAGAAGCCCATACCTGCGATGTACTGGCCGAGAGCCATTCCCTCACGTCCCTCTTTGGTGTTTGCAACAGCGCCGCGCAGGGATTTGGAGATCAGCTCGATGGCTTTCAGATGGAACATATCGGTCATTTCCCATGCAGCTTTTGTGGTGTAGCCCTCGATAGCGTGGGTCAGAGCGTCCATACCGGTGGAAGCGGTCAGTCCTTTCGGCATGGAGGACATCATCTCAGGATCAACAACTGCGATGATCGGCATGTCGTGCGGGTCAACGCATACGAATTTACGTTTTCTCTCTACGTCGGTGATAACGTAGTTGATGGTAACCTCTGCAGCAGTACCTGCTGTGGTCGGAACAGCGATGATCGGTACGCAGGGATTCTTGGTCGGTGCAGTGCCCTCAAGGCTTCTGACATCCTCGAACTCCGGGTTTGCGATGATGATACCGATGGCTTTGGAAGTATCCATGGAAGAACCGCCGCCGATTGCGATCAGATAATCAGCGCCGGATGCTTTGAAAGCTTCTACGCCGTGTTTTACGTTTTCGATGGTCGGGTTTGGTTTGATGTCGCTGTAAAGCTCATAGTCCAGTCCGTTCTCGGTCAGGATATCGGTTACTTTGGAAGTAACGTTGAATTTTACCAGATCCGGGTCAGAGCATACGAATGCTTTTTTGAAGCCGTGTGCCTTTGCCTCGTTTGCTATTTCAGCGATAGCGCCTGCTCCGTGATAGGATGTAGCATTTAAGTTAATACGATTTGCCATGATGAAAAAACTCCCTTCTGAATAAATGGATCTGCTGGAATCAGCAGCCGTTCGTTTTGTTTGTGATTATATTAACAAAATCGGAGGGAAACAGAAAGTGACAGAAGAAGCAAAGTGTAACACTTTTGAAAAATTTGACATTGTGCAAAAAATAACAAACCGGAATTTGTGAAAAATGACAAGAGCCGCAGCTCTTTCCGTTCAGGAAAGAAGCTGCAGCTCCAGAAACAGTTTTTTTAAGTCCTCCGGCATTGCGCGGACGAGAAGACCGGCCAGCTCGGAAGGGGTGATGTCCATCCCGCCAAGTACCCATTTTACGGTCATTGTGATCGATCCCTGGCAGTACATTTCGAGGAGAAAATGCATTTCCTGCGTCACCGGGCGGCCGCTTTTTTCGCGGATCAGGTTTTCGTAGAATGCCAGGATCAGTTCGAAATCATGCTCCCGCAGGGAGTTCTGCTTGTCGTAGCGGAAGGCGGCTGCGAAGAATGGCTTCTCCTCCTGGATGTACGTGAATTTCTTTTCCAGACTGTCGAAAACGGTCGTTCCGCGGCCCATATGTTCGAAGGATTTTGTAAGTAATTTATCAAAATACCAGTTGATCAGATCATATTTATCGAGAAAGTTGCGGTAGAAGGTCTGACGGGTAACGCCGCAGATTTCACAGATCTGGCGCACGGTGATCTCCTCGACCGGCGTCGTCTTCATGCATTCCTTCATGGATTCGGCAAGGCGGTATTTTGTTTTTTCACCTTTGGCAACAGATACAGTGGAATCAATCATCAGAGCAGTTTTCCTTTCGTTTCTAAAATCTTTGTATGGTTTATTATAACGCGAAACTGGAAAAATAAAAAGCCCTGAACACTTTTGAGAGTGACATCCTCCCCCACCTGTAGCTGGATGCAGAAAAACTGAAAGCATGTATGGAACGTCTGCTCAGCGAAAGAGAGCTGTACCGGCCGAATCGGGATAAAAAAGGAATTCCTAAGCGTCCGCGCTCTGTCTGACAGTGTAAAGGTATTACGCCCTATTGTTGAAACGGGACGGAAAAACTGCTATAATGATCTGAAATGATACAAAAATGAGACGAAATGAAAACACAGAAGATGTAAAAGAGAAAAGAAAGATTAAACAATAGGAGAAACCTTGATGGAAAATAATATTTTTTTCGCGGACAAAAAGCCGCTTCGTTTTGAGGAGTATTTAAAGTATGACGAGAACAGCAGAGGAAACTTAGGCGAAGAGCTTCCGGTACTCGTATACCGCATGCTGGAATACTCCCTGAAGGACGAACTGGTGCAGCGCTTCGGCAAAGAGACACAGGTAGAGATTTTCCGCAGCGCCGGACGCACGGCAGGTGAGTATTTCACAAAACACATGCTGGATATGGATCAGCCGATGGATGCGTTTGTCAATCAGCTGCAGAACAAGATGAAAGAACTGAAGATCGGTGTACTGCGGATTGAGGATGTCGATGAAGAGAGCGGAAGAATCATCCTCACAGTGGCAGAGGACGCGGACTGCTCGGGACTTCCGGTGCTCGGAGAGACGGTCTGCAATTACGATGAGGGATTTATTGCCGGAGTGCTTTCTACGTATTCCGGAAAAATGTATACGGCAGTGGAAGTGGACTGCTGGGCAACGGGTGACCGTGTCTGCCGCTTCCATGCAAATATAGAAGAGTAAGTGGTGTTGGATGGAAAACAGAAACTGTGAACAATTATTTGAATATCTGCGGAGTATCCTGTATGACACGAAGGTACAGCCGCTGGATCTGGAAAAGCTGGACGAACCGTATCAGAAGCTCGGCATGGGGCTGCAGTACCTGGACAAGATGATCCAGGAAATGAAAGCGTATTCTGCGGCTCTTTCGAAGGGCGATCTGTCCGGCACAATCGCGACCCGGGGAAATTCGCTGTGCGATAATCTGAAAAACATTCAGGCGAATCTGAATCATCTGACGTGGCAGGCAAAGCAGGTAGCAAAGGGGGATTATTCTCAGACGGTTTCGTACCTCGGTGAATTCTCAGATGCGTTCAACACGATGACGGCGCAGCTCCGTGAGCGGGAAAATGCGCTGCGGCTGGAAGCAGAGGTGGAGAAACACCACGCCGACATGGCGGAAAGCTACAATGCACTTCTGCTGGATCTGATCAGCGGAAGTGAAGAGGAAATTATTGTAACGAATGTGGACGGAACGAAGATTCTGTACTGCAACCGGGAGGGCGCAAGTGAGGATCTGAAGAATGAAGAGATCTACAAGATGTGTCTGCAGGAGGCGGCAAAAGAGCGGAGCAGTGATTCGGAGGCGCTGACCTCGGTGAAATGGTACTGGGAGGCAGAGGATTCTGAGCACCGCTTTTACAAAATCCGTTCGCGGACCATTGCCTGGGAGGATGAGAAGGCGTATACGCATATCATCCGCGAAGTGACCGAGACGAAACAGCGCGAGGAGATGCTGCGCCGGAAAGCCCAGAGGGATCCGATGACGGGGATCGGAAACCGCGCATTTTTCCTCGAAAAGGCGGAGGACATGCTGAAAAAAGAAGTCAGTATGGTGTTCTGCTACTGCGATCTCGATCATCTGAAATACATCAACGATCATTTCGGCCATGCCGAGGGCGACTGGTATATCCGCCATTTTGTACACACAGTGGAAAATCTGATCCGGAAAGAGGACATTTTTGCGCGGGTCGGTGGCGATGAGTTCTGCATTGTACTTCAGAACTGCCCGCTGCAGGCTGCAAAGGATAAGCTGCAGGTGATCCAGAATGCGTTCGAGAGCGAAAAGACGCACGAGTATCCGAAGAGCTTCAGCTGCGGTATGGTCGAGGTTCCCCAAGACCACGAGGAGCTGGATATCGTGAAAATTATCGAGGAGGCAGATGCGGTGATGTATCTGCAGAAGAAAAAACATCGGCAGAGCCAGCCGGAGCTGCAGAGAAAAGAATAGAAAAGTGTTTAGAAAAAAATCTCCGGGAAAACGGTGCATATCGAAATGCCGTTTTCCCGGAGATCTTTTAATTGGTTTTTACTTCGTTAGCAAAATATTCTTTTGTCAGCTCTGCCACCTTGCCCGAGAGCAGGAAGAGAGCGATCAGGTTCGGGATCGCCATGAGGCCGTTGAAGGTCTCCGCAATGCTCCACATCAGGCCGAGATTTGCGGTGGCGCCGAGGATGGCAACCAGCGAGTAAGCGGCCATGAAGTATTTCGTGATCTTTTCAGAGAACAGGAACTCGATGCAGCGTGCACCGTAAAGTCCCCAACCGAGGATTGTGGAAAAGGCGAAGCAGCACATCGCAAGTGCGGTGAACAGCGAAACCCAGTTTCCATACGTAGCGGTAAATCCGCTGATCGTCAGCTCCGCGCCGGCGGCCTGTCCGTAAGCAATGGAAGTGCCGCTGCAGAGGATAACGAGTGCAGTTAAGGTACAGATGACGATGGTGTCTGTAAATACCTCGAAGATACCGAACATACCCTGTTTGACCGGCTTTCTCGTATCGGCGCAGGCATGCGCGATGGAGCCGGTACCAAGACCTGCCTCATTCGAGAAGATACCGCGGGAGACACCTTTTTTCACACTCATGATCATGCTTCCGACGATACCGCCCGTCACAGCGGAAGGACGGAATGCACCCTTGAAGATCGACACGAAAACAGATGGAATCGTGTTGATGTTCAATAAGATAACGCCGAGGGCAAGGATGATATAAAACAGTGCCATAAACGGAACGAGTTTTTCCGTTACCTGTGCAATTCGTTTGACGCCGCCGAGCAGGATCAGCGCAACGAGCGCGGCGATGATGATTCCCTGGATTAAGTTGGAAAGCGAAACAGATTTTTCCGAGATCACATGGTAGTTCATCAGTGCGGAGTTGATCGCGGTTGTGATTGTATTAACCTGCGTTGCGTTTCCCGTTCCGAATACCGTCAGTACGCCGAAAGCGGCAAACAGGTAAGCCAGGAAATGCCATTTTTTGCCAAGGCCGTTTTTGATGTAGTACATCGGTCCGCCGACGAGCTCGCCGTTGGCGTTTTTCTCACGGTAGAAGACAGCCAGTGTAACCTCCGCAAATTTCGTACACATGCCGAGCAGGGCCGAAATCCACATCCAGAACACCGCACCCGGTCCGCCAATCGCGATAGCACCGGCGACACCGGCAATATTACCGGTACCGACCGTAGCGGCCAGCGCCGTACAGACCGCCTGGAACGGAGTAATTGCACCGTCGGACGCATCCTTTTTCCGGAACATTCGTCCGATCGTCGTGCGGATTGCATACGGGAATTTTCGAATCTGGAGAAAACGGGTGCGCAGACTTAAGTACAGTCCGACACCAAAAATACAGATCATAGCCGGAACACCCCAGATAAAATTGTTCACGGCAGTGTTGATGGTTTCAATCAGTTGGAGCATAGATACCTCTTTCTTGAGCCCATTTCAGATACATTCCGGTTTGCGAAGATGTTCTTAGAAACAGGCTCTGCTGTTTGATCAGTGAGAAAGCAGTTGCCGGTTTGTTGCGTAAAAACCGGCAACTGCAGTACATAATGAAAAAAGTATATCATCTCATCTGCAATTTTCAAGTTTTTTTCTGAAAAAAGCGAAAAAATAGAAAGAATCCGGCGAAGTATGATAGAATAGAGAAAAAACAGAAAAGAGGATTATTGCCATGTTTCAGGTAATTGATATGCACTGCGACACCATTCCGGCATTGCAGTGGAGGGAAAAACAGGAGCATCTTGCGGATGCGGATCTTCAGATCAATCTGGAAAAGCTGGAGAAAGGCGGCAGTCTCTGCCAGTGCTTTTCTCTGTTTACGTTTCTGAAGGGATTGAAAAATGAGACACCGTATGAGCATGTGAGAAAGCTGATTGATCTCTGGAGATCAGAAGTGGAACGATACCCGGATCGGATCCGCCAGGTAAAAACGTATGCGGATCTGATGCAGGTGCAGAAGGAAGGAAAAATAGGCGCGGTGATGACCGTCGAAGAGGGTGGTGTTTACGAGGGAAGCATCGAAAAATTGCATACGCTGTACGATCTCGGCGTGCGGATTTCCACACTGACCTGGAACTTCCCGAATGAGCTTGGATTCCCGAACCCGGCGCAGGAAGAGGGAAAACCATATCTTCCGGACCTTGCAAACGGGCTGACACCGACAGGAATTACCTTTGTCGAGGAGATGGAGCGGCTTGGCATCGTGATTGATCTGTCGCATTTAAACGACGCCGGAATCCGCGACGTTTTTGCCCACACGAAAGGCCCGGTCATTGCGTCCCATTCCAACGCGCGCGGCGCGTGCTTCCATCTGCGAAATCTTTCAGATGAAATGATTCGTCAGCTCGCAGAACGTGGCGGCGTCACCGGTATCAATTTCTGTCCGTCGTTTCTGCGTGAGGAGGAGCCTGCGGCGAAAAAGGCATCGACGATGGATATGGTACGCCATATGAAATATCTGCGTAAGGTCGGAGGCATCGATATCATCGGCCTCGGAACCGATTTTGACGGTTTCAGCGGTGAGACGGATGTGCCGGACACCGCGCATATGCAGCATCTCGCAGATGTGATGAGCCACGAAGGCTTTACAGATGAAGAGATCGAGAAGGTCTTTTCGAAGAATGTGCTTCGCGTGTTTAAGGAGTGCTGGAAGTAAAACTACAGCTCCGGCGACGCCGCCAGAAGCTCTTTCGTATAATCATTCTGCGGATGCGCAAACAGTTCTTCCGTCTCCGCACTCTCCACAATCCGTCCCTGTTTCATCACGAGGACGCGGTCGCACATCTGGTAGATGACGTTGAGGTCATGCGAGATAAAGAGAATTGAGAGATGAAGCTCCTCCTGCAGCTGAACCATCAGCTCCATGATCTGTTTCTGAATCGTCACATCGAGAGCGGAAACCGGTTCGTCGGCAAGAACCAGGCGTGAGCCCTGGATCAGGGCGGCGGCGATGCTGACTCTCTGCCGCTGGCCGCCGGAAAGCTCATGCGGGCGGCGGTTCAGATGTTCCGCGGAGAGACCGACCTTTTCTGCCATGGCAAGAACGCGCTGTTTTCGTTCCTCTTTTGGAACTTTCTGCATCCGAAGCGGCTCCTCTAAAATCCAGGAAATTTTTTTCGCCGGATTCAGGGAAGAAAACGGGTCCTGGAAAATCATCTGCGGATGATCGACACGCGAGACAATCTCGCCTTCGTCCGGGCGGATAAATCCTAAGATCACTTTGGAGAGCGTCGACTTTCCGCATCCGCTCTCACCGACAAGTCCGAGAATTTCATCCTCATGCAGTTCAAACGATACATCGTGAAGCACCTGTTTTTTCTGCTTTCCTTCCTGATAGGAGGCAGAGATATGGCAGACTTCCAGAATGTTGTTTGGATTACTTTCGCTCATGTGTTATGCCTCCTTTTCTGATGCTGAAGCAGTTTTATTCCGTTTCCGGAGGGAAGTCCGCCGGTTCGGAATCGCGTCGAGCAGGCGGCGGGTGTAGTCTTCCTGCGGATGGAAAAAGACATCGTCCACGCTACCGGATTCTACGATCGTTCCATGATTCATAACGATGACCCGGTCACACAGCGAGCGGATGACGCCGAGGTCATGCGAGATAAAAAGAATCGCCGTGTGATGGTGTTCGTTGATCTTTTTCAGCAGTTTTAAAATCTGCGACTGAATCGTCACATCCAGCGCCGTCGTCGGCTCATCGGCGATCAGAAGCTTCGGTTCGGTGATGAGTGCCGCGGCGATCATCACACGCTGGCGCTGGCCGCCGGAGAGCTGATGCGGATATTTTCTGCAGAGCACTTCCGGGTCGGGAAGCTCGACCTCGCGCATCATGGCGAGAACTTTCTCATGGCGTTCCGACGGGGTGCAGTTTCCGTGGAGCAGCAGTCCCTCCGCAATCTGTTCCTCAATCGTCAGAACCGGATTCAGAGACGTCATCGGCTCCTGGAAAATCATGCTGATTTCTTTTCCGCGGATGCGCTGCAGCTCGTCCCGGGAAGCGTGTGCCACGGAGGCACTTTCATAGAGAATTTCCCCGCCGGAGACAGCCGAGTTTTCTTTTAAGAGCTGTAAAATTGAGAGCGCCGTCTGCGTTTTTCCGGAGCCGGACTCCCCGACGATACCGAGCGTTTCGCCCTGCTCGAGGGAAAAGGAGATTCCTTTTACCACATCGGTCGGCGGCGTGGTATCGTAAAATGAAATTTTTAAATTGCGTACATCGAGAAGCGCCATATCAGTTACCGCCTTTCTTCTGTAATCCGTCGCCGAGCAGCGATACGCCGAGTGCCAGCAAAATGACGGCGAGACCCGGGAAAATTGCGCCCCACGGAGCGGTCATCAGATAGAGCTGGGCTTCAGAGAGCATTCGTCCAAGCGATGCATCCGGCGGCTGGACACCGATGCCGAGAAAGCTCATACCGGCCTCGGAGAGAACGGCGTTGTTGAAGCCGATGGCCGCCATCGAAAGAAGCGACGGAACGGCATTCGGCAGGATATGGACAAACATGATCCGCAGGTGCGAGACACCCATCAGGCGGGCACTTTTGACGTAATCCATGTCTTTGCGGGCAAGAAATTCGCTTCGTGTGACGCGGGCAAAGCTCGGAATAAAGACAATGCCGAGTGCGAGAATCACATTGTATTTGCCAGGTCCCAGCAGCGCAATAAACACGAGCGCCAGCAGGATACCCGGGAAGGAAACGATGACATCGTTGATACGCATCAGAATTTCATCGATCCATCCGCCGAAGTAGCCGGTGAAAGCACCGACAAGAACACCGATGGATCCGCCGAGCAGCAGCGTGGCGAAAGCGACGAAGAACGTCGTGCCGGTTCCCTTTAAGACGCGGCTGAAAATATCGCGTCCGAAGTGGTCACAGCCGAACAGATGCGAAAGGGACGGGGCAGCAAATTTCGCGGCGCCGTTCATCGCGTCCGGGTCGTACGGTGTGCAGAAAACGCCGACCAGAAGAAACAGAAACATAAAAACGGTGATGGCAGCTCCGAGGATCAGAGTGAGATTGCGTTTCTTTTTCATGATCTTAAAGCTCCTTTCCGTCTTTTACGCGGATCCGCGGGTCAATTCTGCCGTACAGCAGATCCACAGCGAAGTTGATGATGATAACGAGTGCGGCAATCAGCACAAGGATGCCCTGTACCACGGGATAATCGCGGTTTGAGATCGAAGTGATCAAGAGACTTCCCATGCCCGGAATTGAGAAAACCTGTTCCAGAATGATGCTGTTTGCCACGATATCGGCGATCGTCATGCCCCAGAAGGTCAGCACCGGGATCAGGGCATTTTTCAGCACATGGTGATACATGACGCGGTGCGCGCTGTTTCCGCGGGAATAGGCGGTGCGCACGTAGTCGGCATCCATCTGCGAGAGCACAGAGCTGCGCAGCATTTTGACCGCCATGGCACAGCGCGGAAGCGCGATGGCGGCAGACGGTGCAACAAGATAGCCGACAAAGGCGGTGAAGTTTTCGGAGATCGAAACGTAAGCGCCCGGCTGAAAACATTTGAGGATCAGACCGAAGAAGTATGTAATCAGAATGCCGATGAAAAATCCCGGGACGGACATGATGACCTGATTCAGCGTCATGATCAGCCGGTCGAGATGGCCCCCGGCGTGCTGCGCCGTGAAAATGCCGATCGGAATCGAGACGGCAAGGATCATCAGAAAGGCGATGATCGTGATGGTGATTGTAATCGGAACTTTATCGCGGATCAGATCGGTGACCGGCATCGAATAAGAATACGAGGTGCCGAGATCCCCATGGAAAAAGCCGGCTACCCACGAAGCATACCGTTCGAGAACCGGCCGGTCCAGTCCCATTTCTTTCTGCAGAGCCTCAATCCGCTCCGGCGTCGCCTCCGTTCCCAGCTGCGATTTCGCCGCGTCGCCCGGAATGACCGAAAAGGCGAAGAAGGATAAAAACGAGACGAGGAGCAGCGTCAGAATGAGGGAGCCGAATTTCTTTGCAATGTATTTCATAGATATGGAAATTCCTCCTTATATAATAGACGGTTGAAAAGTGCGTCGGTTTTATTGTAGACAAAGAACATGGAAAAGGCAAGTTAAATTTGGGATAATATCCGCAGAGAAAAAGGCTTTCTGCGTGACCGGCGGGGACCGTGCAAAAAGCCTTTGAAATTTTGTTGTTTCAGTTTTCCATTTCTCTCCCGAGATATGCCGCAGCCACCTGGAGCAGTTTTTTGTCGGCCTCATTCGGCAGGGTTTCTTTATCCTTTTCGCAGAGAATCACAGACCCAATGGCGTCCCCTGAGGAAAGAATCGGAAAGATGAGCTCCGGCAGGGGCGGGGTGGAGTCATCATCTTCAAGAATCGAAAAATAAGATTTCTCCCCCGGCCGCGCAATCACCATTTTCCGGTTTGAAATCGCCTCCTCCAGCCGGCTGCTGATCGATTTCCCGAGATAACTTTTCTGTTCCGGTCCGCTTGCCGCTACGATCTGTTCCTGATCCGAAACACAGACGAGACACCCCGTCACCGCCGAAATCGACTTCGTAAACCCGGCCGCACACTCCGCCAGTTCCTCCATCGGCGAGTATTTCTTTAAAATAATCTCCCCTTCCCGCCCCGTATAAATCTCCATCGACTGCCCCTCCCGGATCCGCATCGTACGCCGAATCTCCTTCGGAACCACCACACGCCCCAGATCATCAATCCTCCGAACAATTCCAGTCGCTTTCATATTAAAAATTCCTCCTGTTTCCACATACTTTCCATAATTTGTA
This sequence comes from Fusicatenibacter sp., assembly GCF_977045365.1. Lineage (NCBI taxonomy): Bacteria > Bacillati > Bacillota > Clostridia > Lachnospirales > Lachnospiraceae > Fusicatenibacter > Fusicatenibacter sp. The sequence continues at coordinate 13,012 of NZ_CDRRUH010000040.1, read as the reverse complement.
CTGTATGGGTAGTATGTGGAAAAAGGATGAAATTATACAAGAAAAGTCTATCCATTGTTATATCGAAAGTATATAATAAAGTTATTGTACGAACAGTTCGAACTGCGTTTTGAACTGCAGAAGAACAGGAGCGATTGAGGACTGAAATAGTTTCAAAAGGAATGCTGACAAGGGAAGGATGCAGGTCGTGCCATTCTCTCCGATCGCGAGCGGTCTGCTCTCCGGTAAAATCACAACCGGGACAAAATTTGATGCGGTGGACGATGTCCGCAAATTCGTTCCGCAGCTCACAAAAGAAAATATTGCGGCGAACCAGCCGATTCTACTTTGAGGGGGTGTGATTTCACCCCCTTTTCTGTTATGATTTTCTCAAAGAAAAGGGGGAATCTCTATGGATCTTGTCAAAATTGGAAAATATATTGCGGAAAAAAGAAAAGCGCTCGGCATGACGCAGAAGCAGCTGGCGGAGCAGCTCGGGATGAGCGATAAATCGGTCTCGAAGTGGGAGAGGGGCATCTGCCTGCCGGATGTGTCGGTGTATCTGGAACTGTGCAAAATTCTCGGCATCACCATCAATGAATTTCTCGCCGGGGAGGATATCAGTGAGGAGAATCTGACGGAGAAAGCGGAGGATAATCTGATTCAGGTTGCGAAAGACAGCAAGCATCGGCAGAAGCATTTAAAGAGCATGATTGCGGTGCTGGCGCTGACGGCGGTGCTGGCGATTGCTGCGGCTGGCGTGATGTGGTACCGCAGTGTGCGGACACCGAAAAATTTTATTGCACCGTATGACATGGATTCGCCGGAAAGGAACATCGCCCAGATACTTTCCGGACCGGACGGCGCGATGCTCTTTCAGTATTCGGCAGACGAGCCGTTCCAGACTATGACATTGTACTTGACGGAATATCACTACAGCGAACAGGTTTCCAAAACAGAGATCGCCGGGCTGGGTTATGATGACTTCAGTGATGTGACTTCGATGTCGAAGGGAATGATCGCGTTGATCCCGGATTTTGAGGCGTTTCAGGTGGATGTGTATATCACGGACAGTGCCTGTAAATATCAGACGAAGTTTTCAATTCTCGAAGGCGTGGAAAACCGGGAAGTGTTCGGCAGATCCGGCACAGAAATCACAGAGGATACTGCACTTGTCTATGATAAAGAGCTGGGATTGGGAGCATTCTTTTATGGAGAGAATGGACTGAGCGCGTATTCGGTTGAGGATTTGGAAAAGGGGAATGTGGAACTGAATAATGAGTATACGTATTGTGTCTCTGTTGAGTTTTCAAAATAGAAAAATGAAGTAATCCTGCACAGATCTTCTTGATAAAACAGTTAGACTGAGCTAATCTCATCTTAAGAGAATCTATTTTGGGAGGTGAGACGATGAGTGTAACTGTTTTGCGATTTCTGCTGGTGCTGGGAATTATCGGGCATGCGGTGAACATGTACTGCGACCGCATTATCAGCATATTTCCAAACGGCAGACTGAAGATTGAGGATATCAAAACCATCGGCGAGGAAGGAAAGATGGCGAAGCTGATGGAGGGCGTATCCGAGAAGGTACCGATGCGTTCCGCAGTCTGGGGCGCCTATTTGCTGGTGCTGCCGATTTTTATTGCGATGTTTCCGTTTCGAATCATCGGAACACTGCATATCGCGGCGATGGTTACGATGCTGGCGTGGATCTTTCTTGCATCGCATTCGGGCATCGTGAGAGTACAGAAAAACCGCGGAATCCGCTGCCTTTTTAGGGTAATGGGTTCCACGGTTTTTGCGTTATGTTTTTGCGTGTGCCTATTTTTCAATCGGGTTATCCAACATATAGATGACGCAGGCAAATCCCGCAATCATGGCGAACAGAACTGCACCGCCCAAAGCCTGATCAAACAGAACTGCGCCGACAAAGAAACCAGCAATTGCGACAAGCACCATAACAATCACAGACACGACCGTTCGAAATTTTTCCATGCATATTCCCTCCCTTTTCGTTTTTGCCGTATGAAAAAGTACTTTTTATATGGTTATTATAGTGCGGAATATGTCTTGAGACAATTGGACATTTGTTCTAAAGATGCCTGTGTTTTTTCTACTTTCGTCCTGACAAGATTTCCGTTACAATAAAGATACAAAAAAACAGGGAGGTCGTGGATGATGAAAAGAGTCAGGATATTTACCAAAATGATACTTTTGACAGCTCTAATCTGCATATGCCTCACAGGCTGCGGAAAATCAACAGCAGTTACGCTTCCGTTTGAGGCGGCTGATGTTGTAAGGATCGAAATGTACCGCTTCGTTGTACCGGCAAGCGCAGAAAAGAAAGAGATCACAGAACCAGAAGAAATTGCGGATGTATATTCGACATTTTCAAACTTAAAAGTAACCGACAAAGAAACCGAGCCGCTTACGGGAAGCACCGTGACGAGTTTTCGATTCTGTCTCTTGGACGGAACAAACTATGAAATCATTTACAACGCCGAAGGCGTCAAATCCGGCAGAGTGCAGCTGGGCGAAGAAACGAAGGATTATTTTACATCTGCAGACATCGGAAGCTTATGGGAGAACTGCCAGAAAGAAGCCGTAAAGGTGGATGAGGCGGAACTGCCTGCATATCCGTGATTCACAGAAACGAAATCAGCCGTCCGTTTGGAAGAGATTCCATTGGGCGGCTGAAGTTGTTTTATGCGGTTACGAGTTCATTTTTATCGAGGATATGGTAAAATCATGACATGGAGTTGTCATGTTTTGCGTGATAGTATGAAAGAGAGAAAGGAACAGCAATGAAAATAGACAGACAGTTGGGAATTTTGTCCGTGCTGCTGCAGAAAGACTCCGTGACGGCACCGGAGCTGGCGGAGATGTTTGAGGTGTCGCGGCGGACGATTAACCGAGATATTGAGGATCTGTGTAAGACAGGGATTCCGCTGGTGACACGGCAGGGGGTTCACGGCGGGATTTCGATTATGGAAGGGTATAAACTTGACAGAACGATGCTCACGCACAGCGAGATGCAGGATATTCTGGCGGGACTTCGGAGTCTGGACAGTGTGAATGGGACGAACCGCTACGGTCAGCTGATGGAAAAGCTGTCGGCGGGGTCTTCGGATTTTATGGTAGGGAACCAGTCGGTGCTGATTGATCTGTCGTCGTGGTATAAGGATTCGCTCGCGCCGAAAATTGAAATGATCCGTCTGGCGATCGGTCAGCACAGAGAGCTGGAATTTACTTATTATGCACCGGGAAAAGAGTCTGTACGCCGCATCGAGCCATATTATTTAATGTTCCGCTGGTCGAGCTGGTACGTGTGGGGCTGGTGTAAAACGAGAGAAGATTTTCGTCTGTTCAAGCTGAATAGGATGGACAAAGTGCAGATGCTGGAAGAAACATTTGCAGCCAGAAATGTCCCTATGCCGGATCTGAGCGATGAGAGAATTTTTCCGGGTGGAATCCGGGTAAAAGCATTGTTCACGGCAGACTGCAAATGGCGCCTCGTAGAAGAGTTTGGAACAGAATGCTGTCAGGAGCTGGAGGATGGATCACTTTTGTTTCAGGCAGATTATACCAACAAAGAAAACCTGATCACATGGCTGTTGACTTTCCGCGAAAAAGCAGAACTGCTGGAGCCAAAGGAGCTGCGCGAAGAATTGCGGCAGAGCATTCGGCGGATGCAGGCGAAGTATGAGGATGGAGGAGAAATATGATTGAGTCAAATTGTAAGATATGGGAGGCAATGCATCAGATGCGGTATTCCTGGATCGATGATTATCTGATGCAGAAACCAGGCGTAGAAAAGCTGCCGCCGCAGTGGAACTGGATCCGTTATGCTATCGGAGGGAAAATGTTTGCGGCTGTCTGTCTCGGAGAGCAGAATGAGCCATATTACATCACACTGAAGCTGGAGCCGTCGGAGGGAAGCTTTCTGCGGGAGCAGTACGAGGACATCATTCCGGGGTATTATATGAACAAACAGCACTGGAATTCCATAAAACCAAACGGCGCTGTGCCGGATGACCTGGTGAAAGATCTGCTGGATAAGGCGTACGGACTTGTGCTCGGCAGGTTCAGCAAAAAGAAACAGAAAGAAATTCTGGAAAGCGGGGATAAGGCGGATGGCTTTTGATTATAAGAAAGAGCAGAAAGAATTTTATCAACCGAAAAATCTACCAGAGATTGTAACCGTTCCGTCCATGAATTATCTGGCGGTGCGGGGAAAGGGAAATCCGAATGCCGAGGGCGGCGAATACAAAAAATCAATCGAGATTCTGTATGCACTTGCCTATACGCTGAAAATGAGCTACAGGACAGATTACAAAATCAACGGATTTTTTCATTACGTCGTCCCACCGTTAGAAGGCTTCTGGCGGCAGGAGGGGACAGAAGAAATTGATTATGAAAAGAAAGAAGATTTTCAATGGATTTCCGCCATCCGCCTGCCGGATTTCATCACCAGAAAAGATTTCGAATGGGCCGTACATACGGCAGAAAATAAGAAACATATCGATTGCTCCCGCGCAGAATTTCTGACAATAGAGGAAGGACTCTGCGTACAGATCATGCACCATGGATCTTTCGATGCAGAACCGGAAACAATAGAAAAAATGAATCAATATCTTGAAACACAAGGTTATGAAAACGACATTATGGATCAGCGCCGCCATCACGAAATTTATCTGTCTGATGCAAGAAAAACGGCACCTGAAAAATGGAAAACTGTGATCCGTCATCCGATTCGAAAAAAAGCAAATTGCTGATATGCAGAAAATAATTCAGCCGTCCGTTTGGAAGAGATTTCCATTGGGCGGCTGAGATGGCTTTATACAGTTGCAAGTTCATTTTCTTCAATGATAGTTTTTATTTTAAGTTCTTCCAAACCAGCTATATCAGCAATTTGAGCTGTAGTGTAGCCTTTTTGAAACATGTGAAGAATTATTTTTTGCTCTCCAAGTTGGATACCTGTTTTAATTCCATCTTTCAGTGCCCTTTCGCGAATTCCTTCACCTAAATTACACATAACATTCACATCCTCTCTGAGTGTCTGGTCTAAAGGGATCTTGTATTCTGTTTCTATAATATCGAGTTTCTGAGTCAGTGTCAACTCGTTGGAAAATAATGCGCAGAGAAGCCTGTGCAGTTCATATTTCTCATCAAGCGGAGGAAGATCAGAGAGTCCAATCAGAACAATATTAAGCAGATCAAGGCGCCCTTTCCAAGGATAGGAATTAATAAGACCTTCTTTTGTAAGATGAATATAGTCCATGCTGTTTTCTCCCATATTCATGCAGACCCAAATAGAGTAGACTCGTTTGAGCTGATTAAAATCCGATCCCGTAAAGTCCCGTTCTTTCTGGGAAGAAATCATTCGACAGGTATAGAAAACAGCTCGGTTTAAAATATGATATTCCGCAGGTTCTTCTTTTTGTGCTTCGATGTTGATGATAATCTGTGATAGTCCATCTTTTAGACGAACATAAAAAATAATATCAAATCGGATCAGCCCCTCATTTAGTTCCTGATTTTCGGAATTAAAACCGACGATGCGCAGCCCGTCCTTTTCTTTTTCACTATTGGTAAGTCCGGGATCTACAGGAACTGTACTGATGTAAGGTTCCCCTTCGATACAGGAAACAATATCTGCCGCACGCATTCCCTGGAATTCTTTTACCGTATGAACAAGGATATGAGCTAAAATCATTTTCTGACTGAGCAGACGTTTGGCACTTGCATCATATTGTGCCGTTTTGTCCGTTGCGTAAATCGTATTTTTCATTTCTGTATGCAACAAAAATACCCTTCTTTCTTTTCTGCTGCATCTCAGAAATGTTTTGTACGGGTATTATAGCGCCAAAAGTGTTTTAAAACAATTGGGAATTTATTCTAAAGATTTTTGGGTTTTTTCTAACTTTCTTTTTGAAAGATTTTCTGATTCCTTTGCATATATCAAGTTTTAGATTATAAAAATGAGATACATTCAGATTAACGAGAAAATCAGCACTTGCACTCACCTCCTCGTCTGTGTTATAGTTACCGCTGTAAGGGAATGAAGTTCTCCAGAAGTAGAAATACTTAAAACGCTTAATCAAAGCTGATGACTTCTGCGATAAAAAACGCAGGGGCATCAGCTTTTTCTGCGTCTGTAAGGAGGAAATACTATGTTACTGAGTGTTGCACTGATTCTGCTGGTCGGCATGTCCATGGGATGGATCTGCCAGAAGGTGAAGCTGCCGAGCCTGCTTGGCATGCTGCTGACGGGAATGGTTCTGGGGCCGTACATGCTGGATCTGATTGATGCGAGTATCCTTGGGATTTCGGCGGATCTGCGGAAGATTGCGCTGATTATTATCCTGACGAGAGCAGGCCTTGGACTCGATCTTTCGGCTTTGAAAAAGATTGGAAGACCCGCCGTTATGATGTGTTTTGTCCCGGCATCATTTGAGCTGCTGGGGATGATTCTGCTGGCGCCGCGTTTTATGGGAATGAGCGTGCTGGAAGCCGCCGTTCTCGCACTCGTGCTGACCGCGCCGCTGGGGGCGTTTGCAATTGATCTGACATATAAGAAGCTGTTGGCGAAAGAATAACCCCAAATTGATATGCAGAGCAGGGGTCAGTCCGGCGGTCAGGGCGAGCTAGTCCTTTCCGAATAATATGAATGGGTTCAACTGCAATGTTTTTGCATCAATTTCTTTGGACATTTTACATCCTTTCTATCCTCGTGAAGGGGATTTAAAATCGTATCACACGTTTCTCTTTCCGTGGTTTTGCCGCCGGATGACGATCCTCTTTTCTTGGATATCCAAGAAGTAACTGCATCACCGCATAATACCCGTCCGGGATTTCCCATTTGCGGAGGATTTCCTGTCCATACGGATCTGCAAAGGCAGTCCACCCCTGGCCGATGTAGCAGGAGCCGATGCCGAGGGAGTCGGCGAGGAGCATCATGTTTTCGGCGGCGACGGCGCAGTCATCGACGGAGAAGAGAAAATTGCGCGGGGCAAACAGGGTGATGACGGTCGGTGCGTCGTAGAATGCATTAATCAGTTTCGGGTCATCCGCGATGCTCGGCTGTTCTTTCGAGACAAAGTTAGTTCCGGTCGCCATGCGCGGGTTGGAGTTGGCGCGTTTGATTTTTCCGAGCTTTTCATTTGCCTCCCGGTTCTGGCACACTGCGAAAATCACGCCCTGCCGTCCGCCTGCACTCGGCGCATACATACCTGCCTGTAAAATCTGTTCCAGTTCTTCTTCTGTAATCTGCGCCGGATCAAACCGCCGGATTGCGCGCCGGTGCATGATTGCTTTCATTACTTCATTTTCTTTCATTTCAGAGTACCTCCTTCCAGCACTGTGGATCTGCCGCATAAAAATTGCCGTCCTTTCCGCTTGCAACCGCCGGGCAGCCGCGGCAGAATGCCAGCAGTTCACATTTGGAGCATTTCTCGAATTTCGTATAATCCCGATACGTTTCCATCTGTCCAACCCACACATCGGCAATCCGGTCCGTAAAAACATTTGCCACATGGCTGTTCTGCACGCGGCGGCAGGCGTAGAGATCGCCGTTCGGGAGAATCGTCAGATGACAGTTTCCGCAGTTGCAGCCGCCGTAGATCATGCCTTCTTTTGCATAAGACGGAATCTGGAATGCGCCGGTTTCGTATTCGTAGAGCATCCACAGGTGATCCTTTTTATTGAAATACGTTTTGCATCCCATCGCCTCATATTCCTTAAATTTCCGGTCACAGTCCGCCAGCAGTTTTCGATAGCGGAGCGGTTCGATGTTCGTATCTTTTTCCTCACTGGTCGGGCAGTAGCGGGCAAACGCGTACACATTGACACCGGCTGTTACGACCGCGTCGATGATGTTAGGCACTTCGTCAATATTTGTGCCGGAGACGGTCGTCATCACGACGGAACGGATATCGGCGCGGTTGATACAGCCGATTTTTTCGAGTGTAATATCGAAGCTGCCCGGTTTTCGGAACCAGTCGTGCGTTTCACGCATGCCGTCGATCGAAAGTTGATATTTCTCACATCCGCATTCCTTCAGCCGCCGACAGACGTCATCTGAGAGATGAAAAGGATTGCCGAGAATCGTGAACACAATGTGGTGCTCTTTGAACAGCGCGAGCAGTTTCCAGAAGTCCGGGTGCAGAATCGGGTCACCGCCGGTGAGATAGAAATACGGTGTGCGGTGGTAGACCGCACAGAAATCAAGACAGTTGTAAAATGTATCCTGCATCTGATCCCAGGTCATGGAATCGAGGTGTTTGCAGTTGTTTTCCGAAAAAATATAGCAGTGCCTGCAACGCTGGTCACAGTCATCGGTGATGTGCCATTGGAAGGAAAAATAGGGATTCATATGAGAGCCTCCTTTGTCGAAGTTTGTCAGAAAAGGTCCAGGGCGCATTTTCCAAAACGGACCACGGGAGGAGTGTCCGTTCTGGAAAATACACCCCGGTGTATTAAAAATACATTTACAGGGTGTATTCCGGTGCAGGCTTATTTGTCGCCAGCACCACAGGCAGAACCGCAGGCTGCCGGTTTTTCTTCCGGTTTGTCGGAAGCCCCGCATGCAGAACCGCAAGCTGTCGGAGTTTCGGCCGGTTTATCGCCAGCGCCGCATGCAGAACCACAGGCCGCCGGAGTCTCTTCCGGTTTGTCGGAAACCCCGCACGCAGAGCCGCATGCTGCAGCCGTTTTTTCCGTTGTCATTTTGCTCCATCCAAATAAATTCGCAAGTGCCATAATGTTTTACCTCCATTTGATTTTTCAGGGTGAATCTATTTCCTGTTCACGCCCTTATTGTATCGGGGAAAAAGAAAGAAAAAAAGTACGCACAATTTTATTACGTAGTCATAAAAAAATAACCCGGGTTATAAAAAGGTGACTTATTGTCAGAAAAGAATGCTTGCATTATAATAGAATACAACATCACATTTTGAACGTTTTGGAGGAATTTACGTATGATCACAAAAGAAGAAATGCCGGCATGCCCGGTGGCGACGACCGTCTCTCTGATCGGAAGCAAATGGAAACTTCTGATCATCCGAAACCTGCTTGTGCGCCCGTGGCGGTTCAATGAGCTGAAAAAAGATCTGGAAGGCATCAGCCAGAAGGTGCTGACGGACAGCCTCCGATCCATGGAAGCCGACGGAATCATCACCCGAACCGTGTACCCGGAGGTGCCGCCGAGAGTTGAGTATGCTTTAAGCGAACTCGGCGAATCCATGCGCCCGATTATCAAGTCGATGGAAGCGTGGGGAATTTCGTATAAAGAAGCACACGAGTAAAAATGTGAAATTTGCCTGAAAAGCATGAACCCTTATAAAATATAGGCATTAGACATGGAAGAGCAGATCGTTCTATAATAAAAAAACAGAAAAAATACCAGGAGGATAGGATCATGGCAAAAATTACACAGACAGCAGGAAGAAACGCACTCGGAAAGTTTGCTCCGCAGTTCGCTCATTTTAACGATGATGTTCTCTTTGGGGAGAACTGGAATAATGAAGACATTGACGTAAAGACAAGAAGCATCATCACCGTGGTTGCACTGATGGCATCGGGTGTGACGGATTCTTCTCTGAAATTCCATCTGCAGAATGCAAAAGCACACGGCGTTACCCAGAAGGAAATCGCAGCGATCATTACTCACGTCGCTTTCTACGCCGGATGGCCGAAAGGATGGGCCGTCTTCAATATGGCAAAAGAGGTATGGGAGACTAATGAGGGTGACCTTCCGTATGAGGACGAGGCCATGCGTGCACACGCAAAAAAATGGTATTCCCGATCGGCGCGCCGAACGATAGCTTCGCGCAGTATTTCTCCGGCAAGAGCTATCTGGCACCAGTATCCACAAGCCAGGTCGGCATTTTCAACGTAACCTTTGAGCCGGGCTGCCGCAACAACTGGCATATCCACCACGCAAAGAGCGGCGGACAGATCCTCGTCTGCGTTGCCGGTATCGGATGAAGAGTATGGAAAATTGAAATAAAACGGAAATCTAAAAAATGCGTGTTTGAGAGCAGAAAACTTTCAAACACGCATTTTTTATGGTTGGATTTTTATGATTTTTTACAGCAGTTCGCGGTCTTTCGCCATAAAGAACAGTGCGATCGTATCCGGTCCGACGTGGCTGCCGGTGCAGTAGTCGTAGGAAGTGTTGATGAACTCACGGACGTTCACTTTTTTTTGAATCTCTTCCATCACGTAGAGAGAATCCTCATAAGCATCCGCATGTGCGATTCCGACGATCTGGTTTTCCGGGTTTTCGATGGTTTCGCAGAAGAGGTGGATCAGCTCATTTAAAACGGCTTTGCGTCCGCGGACGTTTTTGTAGGAAACGATATAGCCGTCTTTGTTTCCGCGCAGAATTGGTTTGATTTTCAGCATATTTCCAACGACAGCGACGCTTCCCTTGATTCTTCCTGTGTGGGAAAGGTATTTCAGATCGCCGACGGTGAAAACGCCGTTCATTCTGCCGACGTAGGTTTCGAGGAGATCCGCTGCGTCATCGACATCCATGCCCTTGTCACGCATTTCCGTGGCATAGATAGCGAGGATTCCCTGCGCCAGAGAGGCGTTGAGGGAATCGACAAGGCGGATTTTCCGTTTATCACCGTATTCTTCCAGAAGCTCCTCGGCGGCAAGTCTTGCCGAGTTATAATTTCCGCTGATGTTTTTACTTAAAGAAAAATAGATCACATCCTCGCCTGCCGCAAGAGCGGTGCGGAACGCATCTTCGAAATTTGCGGTGCTGATGAGTCCTGTCTTGATTTCAGCGCCGGAACGCATGGCATTATAGTATTCTTTTCCTTTGGCACGCTCTTCTTCCAGTGTCAGATCCGGGTCGAAGCAGACCAGTTCTTTTCCATTCACAAGATTAACGAAAGAAACGACATGGATATCGTATTTTTTCGCAGTGGCAGCAGGCAGATTTGCCGCTGAGTCAACAAAAACCTGAAACATAAAAAATTCTCCTTTGCATATAGAAATGTCCCCCGGATTACGCAACTTTTGATAAGCATTGTAACACATTGTATCACCAAAGAAGGGCGTTTTCAATGGAGGATTTTTGTGATTTGTATCTTGACAGAAGACTAAAAACGATATATAATCCTAATTAAGAAAAGATCCTAATAAGGAGAGCGCCATGGAACGAAGAAATACGATTCAAAAAGACCTGGTTCTAAAGACGGTGCAGGGGCTGAAACGCCATCTGACGGCGGAAGAAGTGTATGAATTTATCAAAAAAGATCATCCTACCATAGGAAAGGGAACGGTGTACCGCAACCTCGGCATTCTGGCAGAAGAGGGAGCGATCCGGAAAGTAGAAGTCCCGGACGGACCGGACCGGTTCGACTTTACGCTGAAAAATCATTACCATGTAGAGTGCATCCGGTGCGGAGAAGTTTTCGATGTCGATATGGATGAAGTGACCGATTTGAATGAGAGAATCCATGACACACATGGCATGCAGTTTTTGAACTACGATATTTTCTTCAAGGGAATCTGCCCGGTGTGCAGAGCAAAAGAAACGGAGGAATGAGGATGGATAAAAAGGCAATGTATAAACTGAGCTACGGTCTGTTCATGCTGACGGCAAAAGAAGCGGAAAAAGACAACGGATGTATCATTAACACCGCCATTCAGGCAGCATCGGAGCCGAACCAGCTGAGTATCTGTGTGAATAAACTGAATTACACGCACGATATGGTACTGCGGACCGGCGAGTTTACTGTTTCGGTTTTAAGCCAGAATGCGAAATTTGATCTGTTTAGACAGTTCGGATTTCAGTCGGGACGGGATGTCAATAAGTTCGAAAACTTTGACGCATGCGCCCGTGGAGCGAATGGGATTTATTATATCACGGAAGGAACAAATGCTTATATCTCCGTGAAGGTGAAAAAGACGGAAGATCTGGGATCCCATACGATGTTTATCGGTGAGATTACAGACATGGAAGTTTTGAGTGATGCGCCGTCGGTAACGTATGCGTATTACCTGGAAAACATCAAACCGAAGCCGCAGGCGGTTGGAAAAACGGAGAGCGGGCAGACGGTATGGCGCTGTACGATCTGCGGTTATGAGTATGTGGGAGAGGAGCTGCCGGAAGATTTCGTCTGTCCTCTGTGCAAGCATCCGGCATCGGATTTTGAAAAGGTTGTAAAAACAGTGGCAGCAGAAAAAACAGAGAAAACGGAGGAAATCAAAATGGCAGCAAACAAGTATGCGGGAACACAGACAGAGAAAAACTTACACGAAGCATTTTCCGGTGAATCACAGGCGAGAAATAAATATACCTATTTTGCATCTGTAGCGAAAAAAGAAGGCTACGAGCAGATGGCAGCGCTCTTCCTGAAAACGGCGGACAATGAGAAAGAACATGCAAAAATGTGGTTCAAAGAGCTCGCAGGCATCGGCGACACCAAGGCAAACCTGGCGGCAGCCGCAGAAGGTGAAAACTACGAGTGGACCGATATGTACGAAGGCTTTGCCAAAACTGCCGAGGAAGAAGGCTTCCCGGAACTGGCTGCAAAATTCCGCGCTGTTGGCGAGATCGAGAAACATCACGAGGAGAGATACCGCGCACTGCTGAAAAACATCGAGACAGCACAGGTATTTGAAAAGAGTGAAGTAAAGGTCTGGGAATGCCGGAACTGCGGCCACATCGTAGTCGGAACCAAAGCCCCGGAAGTCTGCCCGGTATGCGCACATCCGCAGAGCTACTTTGAGGTGAGAGAAGAGAATTACTAATTGTTTTGAAAATCAACAGTCAGCCCCTGCTTCTGGAAATTTCTGGGAGCAGGGGCTGTTTATTCTTGCAGTGATATGTCTGGTACTTCAGATAACTGGTTTTAAAGTATATGAAACAAAGGAAACACAGGATTAAATGTATGAAAGGGCGTGAATCTGCTGTTGGATTCATGCCCTTTTACTTATGATTGTGAAATTGTTTTCAGTAATTTATGTGACGTGCAATAACTGTAAATGCAGGCAACGATTTCTGCAATCCAGA